>NZ_PDDL01000015.1:0-52477 GCF_020833785.1 Kocuria sp. CCUG 69068 | reverse complement strand
CCGAACATCAGCAGCATCAGCGTGCCGTGCATGGTGAACAGCTGGTTGTACTGCTCCTTGGTCTCCAGGATCTGCATGCCCGGGGCGAAGAGCTCGGCGCGGATCAGCAGCGCCATGACGCCGGCGAGGCAGAAGAAGGCGAAGGAGGTGATCAGGTACATGTACCCGATCGTCTTGTGGTCGGTGGAGGTCAACCACTGCACCACCATCCGGCCTTTGGAGCGCGGCACGACCGTCGGGTGGGCTGTGCTTCGGAGCTGGTCGGCGGTGTAATCATAAATAGCCATGCGGTCTCCTCGGGCCCAAATGCCGTACGTATTCAAACGCCGATTACCGTAGCGCACATAGCTGGAGCTGCTCGGGGACGATTCTTGTACCGCCATCCGTGGAAATTTCCCTGACATCGGCCACCGAGCCTTTTAGGGCGGCACGCGTCCCCGCCACAGCGCGGTCAACGGCTCCCCGTACCGTCCGCACGCACCACAAAGGCATGTGCCGCCCGCCACGAGGCGCCATAATTTGCAGGACATTAATAGGAAAAAGTCGAGAAAAATTTACAACTTCATCAAATCTTGATTGTTTTCTTTATAGTTCCTATACATTCCCGAATGGGATTGTGATTGTTTCGTGATCTTCTTGTACTCTTCGATGCGTGCCGGCCACTGATCCTGTCGGCGCCTTCGGGCACATCGCCGAATTCTGCCGGTGCCCGAGGTTCATTACACAGAAACTGCTTGGCAGAAGCGGGGGAACCACATGCGGTCCCGATGATTCGGGTCCTAGGGGTTAAGTCGCCAGAGCATCCCGCCCTGCGACCGGGTGTCTCCCACCCGCATCCGACAGCTCACCTCGTAGGCAAAGGGAGGAGTACATCCATGGCATTCTTCAAGCACACTTCTGCTCGTCACCGCGCCGAGACCCCCTCGTGCCGGGCGCGTAACACCACCATCGCTGCTGCTGCTGGCGTGGCAATCCTTGGATCCGTGGCCCCGGCCCAGGCCTATGCGGAGCTCCCGGCTACCCCGGCCGCCACGTCGTGGGCCCCGGCTTCGTCCTCTTTGGGGAGCCAGGGCTCCTACGTCACCCCGGCCCCGGTGGCGGCGCAGACGGCTTCGAGCGTGAGCCCGCAGTCCACCGCGATCACCGAGATCGCCCCCGCCACTGGCGGCATCGTGGGTACGGCCATGCAGGGTGTGGGCACCGGCTATGTCTGGGGCGGCACTTCCTTCGGTGCCTGGGACTGCTCTGGATTCACCGGGTGGGTCTACGCCCAGCAGGGTATCGATATTCCCCGCACCAGTTTCCAGCAGATCGCAGCCGCCACCCCGACCTCCACTCCGCAGCCCGGGGACCTGGTGTCTCAGAACGGTGGCAACCACATCGGCATCTACATCGGTGGCGGCAAGATGGTCTCTGCGCTGAACCCGACCCAGGGCACCTTCGTCCACTCCGTCAACGCCATGCCCCTCGATGGGTACTACACCTACCGCTGAGCTTCGCCCCACCAGTGGTGGCCGGTTGACGGGAGGCCTTCCGTCAGGTGCGAAGTGCTCCGAGAGGATCGTCATCGGCGACATATTTGGGGTACTTCGTGCCTGGATCGCAGAGTCGATCGGTCGCCACGGCCCGGCCGCCTTGCACCCGGTCGGGAAACGGCGCACGGGCGGGCTGCCCAGCGGAGCAGCGCAGAAAGTGATCATGGGCTCCACCCGTCTCCTGCCGGAGGCAGACAATCGCCTTCCCTCCCCGCAGGGGCATTGCGGCAACGGCCGCACGAGGTGCCGTGGTGGTTCGAGGACGGGGGCGCCGCAGTGGCGGACGGCACCCCCATCCGCCCACACCGTAGGGACACAAGCTGGACATTGCCCGAGCCTCGCTCGACCCCGCCCCTCTTTGATACAGATTCTGCTGTACGGTTGTGGCATGAGGATCTTGTCCCCGGTCGAGGTGATGTCCCGGTTCGGCAAAGCACTGGCCGATCCCACCCGGGCCGCGGTGCTGCTGCAGCTGCAGCAGGGCCCGGCGGTGCCCTCGGAACTGGCGGCCCAGATCGGGGTGAGCCGGCAGATCCTGTCCAACCACCTGGCCTGCCTGCGCGACTGCGGGCTGGTCGTGGGCGTGCCGGCCGGACGCAATGTGCGCTATGAGCTCTCGGACCCGAAGCTGGCCCACGCCCTGGAGGACCTGCTGGGCACGATTCTCACCGTCGAGGCGGTGTGCCAGTGCGGCACGCCGGAGTGCGCCGCCGAGGAGCTCGCCGGTGCGGCCAGCACCCAAGAGGTTCCGGCGTGAGCGGTGAGCACGATCACGCCCACGGTGCCACCGGGCGGCGGGGAAAGCTGGCAGTAGTCTTCGCCATCACCGCCACGATCATGGTCGCCGAGATCATCGGCGCGGTGATCTCGGGCAGCCTGGCGCTGCTGGCCGATGCCGGGCACATGTTCACCGACTCCGCCGGGCTGCTGATCGCGCTGATCGCGGCGACCCTGGCCCTGAAGCCGGCCACGGACAAACGCACCTGGGGGTACAAGCGGGCGGAGATCGTCGCCGCGGCCGCCCAGGCCTCGGTGCTGCTGGCCGTGGGCGGGTTCGTTGCCGTCGAAGGTATCCGCCGGCTGCTGGAGCCCCCGGAGGTCGAGTCTTCGGCCATGCTGTGGTTCGGGGTGATCGGGCTGGTCGGCAACATCATCGGGCTGATCATCCTGGCCTCGGGGCGGGGAGAGAACCTGAACATGAAGGCCGCCTTCCTGGAGGTCGCCAACGACGCCCTGGGCTCGGTGGCGGTCATCGTCTCCGCGATCGTCATCGCCACCACTGGGTGGACCCAGGCGGATGCGATCGTGTCCCTGCTGATCGCCGCCCTGATCGTGCCCCGGGCCCTGATTCTGCTGCGCGACACCATCGAGGTCCTGATGGAAACCACTCCCAAGGGTCTGGATCTGGATGAGGTCCGCACCCGCCTGGAGTCCCTGCCCCACGTGGTGGGGGTGCACGACCTGCACGCCTCACGCATCGACTCCGACACCCCGGTGCTCTCGGCCCACGTCACCGTCCACGACGGCTGCCTGAGCGCCGAGCACGCCGGTGTCGTGCTGGCGGATCTGCAGGCCTGTGTGGCCCGTGACTTCGACGTGGCCATCGAGCACTCCACCTTCCAGATCGAACCGGCCTCCCACCGCGGGGACGAGACTCTCCGCCACTAGAACCCCTCCACTCCCGGTATGCCCTGCTGCCTGAGACAGAACGGAAACCCCTTGTGAGCACTACCGCCAGTACGAGCGCCCCCCAGCGGAAACCCTCGAAGGCCAAGATCCTCGTGTGGATCCTCCTGGTCGCCATCGTGGCCGCCGTGGCCATCCCGATCCTCATCGCCCGTGCCAATTCCACCCCTGAAGTACCCGAAGATGTGGGGCAGCTGGTGCGAGAGAACAGCCGAGTGCTCTCGAAGGCCCCGGATGAGCAGGCGGTGCTGGTGGAGTTCCTGGACTACGAGTGCGAGGCCTGCCGGGCCGCCTACCCCTTCGTCGAAGACCTGCGGGCCGAGTACGGCGACACCGTCACCTTCGTGCACCGCTATTTCCCGTTGCCGGGTCACCGCAACTCCGTCAACGCCGCGGTGGCCGTGGAGGCCGCCGCCCAGCAGGGACAGTACGAGGCCATGTATCAGCGCATGTTCGAGACCCAGGCCGAATGGGGGGAATCGGCCGAGGACCAGAGCGCACTCTTCCGCGGCTTCGCCGAGGACCTCGGCCTGGACATGGCCGCCTTCGATGCCGCGGTGGCCGACCCGGCCACCGAAGAGCGGATCAAGCTCGATGTGGCTGACGGTGAAGCCCTGGGCGTGGCCGGGACCCCGACGTTCTACCTCGACGGAGAAGTGCTCAACCCCGAATCCCTGGAAGCCTTCCGGGCCGCTGTCGAGACCGCAGCCACCGACTGACCCGATGACCAGTCCATCCCGCACCACCACCACACCACCGCCCGCCCCGTCGGCGCCGGCCCTGGCAGTGGTTGGACGGCGCCGGGGCGTCGCCACCGCTGCTCTCATCGTTGTCGGCCTGATGACCCTCACCGTGCTGTGGGTGGCCCTGAGCTCCTCCGGGGCCACCGCGGCCCGGGAGGTGCTCGATCCCGGGGCGATGGTGCGCTGGGGACTGCCGGCGGCCACGACCGTGCACCATCTGGCCATGTCCATCACCTGGGCAGGGCTGGTCTTCGCCACCACCGTCGTGCCCCGGTCCACCCCGGCCCACGGCGCGAGAACACCCGGAGCCGAGCACCCGGCCTTCGCCCGGGTGCTGAACGTGGCCGCGGGGGCGGCGGCGGTGTGGACGCTGGCCGCGGTGGCGATCATCGTGCTCAGCTACGCCGACACCATCGGTGCCCCCGTCTCGGGCTCGACCGAGTTCACCGGACAGCTGGGCTACTACGTGACCCGCCTGATTCCCGGCCAGGCGTGGGCGGTGACCGCGGTGATGGCCGCGCTCACCACCACCTTGGCCGTGCTCGCCCGCTCCCCGGGGCCGGTGACCGCCACCACCGTGGTGGCCCTGGCCGCCGTCATTCCGCTGTCCCAGCTCGGGCACGTGGCCGGGGTCGATGACCACAACGGGGCCGTCAACGCTTTGGCCCTGCACCTGCTCGGGGCCGGGATCTGGACCGGCGGGATCATCGTGCTCGCCCTGCTCGTCCCGCTGTTGACCACCCCGCAGGCCACGCACGGCGTGCTGGTGCGTTTCTCCGCCCTGGCCGCGGTGGCTTTCGTCGTGGTGGCCGTCTCCGGGGTTATCAACACCGTCTACCGGATCGGTGGGTGGGACGGGCTGGCCTCCGGCTACGGGGCACTGGTGATCGCCAAGACGATCGCCACCGTGGCCCTGGGGGTGCTCGGGTACCTCAACGGCCGGGTCATTGCTGCCGGGCCTGCGAGCCGGGGCAGGGTGTGGCGGCTGATCACCGTGGAGGCCTTCATCCTCTGCGCGGTGATGGCCCTGGGCGTGGCCCTGGGGCGCACCCCCACCCCGGTGCCCCTGGAACGGGAACCGGACATCACCGCCGCCGAGATCCTCACCGGCTACCTGCTGCCCCCACCGCTGAGCGCCTCCGGGTGGGTCACCCAGTGGCGCCTGGACTGGCTGTGGATCGCCGTGGCGATCCTCGCAGCCTGCCTCTACCTGGCCGGGGCGCGACGCCTGCGCTACACCAGGACACCGTGGCCGGTGGCGCGCACGGTGGCGTTCCTGGCCGGACTCGTGCTGCTGGTCTATGTCACCTGCGGGCTGCCGGCCGTCTACGCCCCGATCCTGTTCAGCATCCACACCACCGCCCACCTGCTGCTGGCCTTCCCGGTGCCGTTGCTGCTGATCGCCGGACGACCCGGGCTTCTGGCCGCGGCCCTGGTGCCGGCCCGCACCGACGGCTCCACCGGGGCGCGCGAGCTCACCACCGCATGGCGCACCTCCCGGACCGGGGCGCTGATGGCCCACCCGATCCCGGCCGCGGTCCTGGTCCTGGCCGGGCTCGGTGTCTTCTACTACACCCCCGCCTTCGCCCTGGCCCTGCACACCCACGTCGGCCACGAACTGATGAATACCACCGCCCTGGTCCTGGGCCTGATCTTCGCCGCCGCCGTGCTGGTCCCACCACGCGACCGGGCTGCGGTGCACACCCAAGCTCTGACGCTGGTCGGGACAGCCACCGCCCTGGGGCTCTGGGCGGGGGCCACCGCCCTGTCCCCAGCGCTGATCCAACCGGAGTGGTTCTCCGGGCTGGGGAGGGACTGGGGCCCCGCCCCGCTGGCGGACCAGCAATCCGCGGCCAGCTCCATCCTCCTGGCCGGGGCCCTGCCCCTGTTGGCCACCGCCCTGGCCGTCCTGGCCCGAAGACCCCAGGCCGACACCCCTGTCATCGACAACGGAACCGTCAAGGACACCCACCATGGCTGACCCCACCACCAGCACCACCCATCACACCGACGCCGGCCCGGCCACCGAGACCCACCTGCCCGGCTTCGCCCGGTACCGGCCCTTCGCGGTCCTGCTGCTGGTGACCGGGGTGATCGGTTGGATCGCCTCCGGTGTCCTGGTGCTCGAGCGCCTGGCCCTCTACCGCGACCCCGGCCACGTCACCAGCTGCGACATCAACCCCTGGGTCTCCTGCGGGCAGGTCATGGGCACCTGGCAGTCGGAACTGTTCGGCTTCCCCAACCCGCTGATCGGCATCGTCGCCTTCGCCGTGGTCATTACCACCGCCATGGCGGCCCTCTCGGGGGCGCGGTTCGGGCGCTGGTACTGGATCGGGCTGCAGGTCGGGGTCACCGCCGGGGCGGTGTTCGCGATCTGGTTGTGGTCCCAGGCGCTGTTCTCCATCTACATCCTGTGCCTGTACTGCATGATCGTGTGGGCGGCGATGATCCCGCTGACCATCCTGCTCACCATCCGCAACATGGTCCACGGCATCATCCCCGCCCCGCCCGGGCTGGCCCGCTTCGCCGCCGACTGGGCCTGGACCCTGGTCGCCATCACCTACGTCGCGGTGGCCGCCTCGGTGTTCTTCCGCTTCTTCACCGCCTTCACCGGCCTCTGACACCCACCGGTCGCGGTGCTCCCACGGGGGTCGACACCGTCGACGGTGTCAGACCCAGCTTGCCCATCAGACTCATCATCCGTGGCCCATGTTCCGCTGACAGACATCGGGTGATCGCCGGCCGCGTCCGGTCGGACGCGTTGCATCAGGTCGCCATCGCAGGGGCTCGGGATCCCGTCTTGGAAGGTATTACCGCTGTAGCGCTTCGATCGGCATCTGACGTTGGTACCTCGCCAGGGTAATGTCATCCTTCAGTCGCGATCATGCTTTCCGAGGTCCGAGGTCCGAGGTCCGAGGTCCGAGGTCCGAGGCCACGATGCCGCGAGTCCACCGTGAGAGGGAGTCCTGATGGGACGCATGGCGTACGACCTCAGTATGGACAGCACTCTGGCCTTGGCTTGGCAGGGCTATGAGTTCGTGTCCCGGCGGTGTGAACGGTACGGAACCGATGTGTTCCAGACCCGCCTGCTGCTGGAGCCGACGGTGTGTCTGCGCGGTGCGGAGGCCGCGCAGGTCTTCTACGACGCCGACCGGTTCCAGCGACGAGGTGCCTTCCCAATGCGGGTGCAGAAGACGCTGCTCGGTGTCGGTGGCGTGCAGGGCCTAGACGGACAGACCCACCGGGCGCGCAAGCAGATGTTCATGGATCTCATGACCCCGCACGACATCCGTACTTTGACGGGCCTGGTCGCCGACGGCTGGAGAGCCCGGATTATCGGGTGGGAAGCCGCTGACCGCATCGTGCTGTACGAGGAGGTCGGGCAGATCCTGTGCCAGGCGGTCAGTAGCTGGGTCGGTGTCCCCGTCACCGAGTCCCAGGTCAGGGGCCGCACCCAGTCCTTGCACGCCATGATCGAGGCTCCCGCTGCGGTCGGTCCCCGGCACTGGCGGGGCCGGCGCGCCCGCCACGGGGCCGAACAAGCCATTGCGGACCTGGTGGATCGGGTACGCCGCGGGGAGCACGCTGCCCCGGAGGGCAGCGCCTTGCAGGTCGTGTCCACTCACCGCGAGCCTGGTGGGCAGCTGTTGGGCAGCCGGATTGCCGCGGTCGAGCTGCTCAACCTCGTGCGTCCCACGGTCGCGGTCGACCGCTTCATCATCTTCGCGGCCTTGGCCCTGCACCAGCACCCCCAGTGGCGAAGCCGGTTGCGCCAGGGCGGTGACCGCGACGCCGAGTTGTTCGTTCAGGAGGTCCGCCGCTTCTATCCTTTCTTCCCGATGGTCGGTGCTCGGGTGCGCACCGCCTTCGATTGGCAGGGCGTGCACTTCCCCCAGGGGCGTAGAACGCTCCTGGACCTGTACGGCACCAACCACCACCCCGACCTGTGGGAGAACCCCGAGATCTTCGATCCGGACCGCTTCACCACTTGGGACGGCGGCGCCTACGGTCTCATCCCACAAGGCGGCGGGGATCACCACATCGGCCACCGGTGCGCGGGGGAGTGGATCACCATCGCCCTGATGAAGGCGGCGCTGGCCATCCTGACGCGGGAGATGACCTATGACGTCCCGTCCCAGGATCTGCGGATCAGCCTGCGTCGCATGCCCACCCTGCCATCCAGCGGATTCGTGATCTCTAACGTGCGCTCCGTACCGTCGAGCGCAACGGTGGGGGGAGGGCCGCGATGACGTGGGTGTGGGTGGTGGGCTTGGTCTTGGCGGCATTCGCCACCCGCTGGGGCGCTGAGCAACTGGCCGCTCCCCTGAAGGCGGTACGGCAGCGGTACGGGTTCACCGGCGCCGCCGGCGGCCCACTGGTCGCTCTCGGCAGCGCCAGCCCCGATGTCGGCATCAACGTCGTCAGCGCGGCCACCGGGGCCGGATCGATCGGACTGGGCAGCATGCTCGGCTCCACCGTGGTCTCGATCCCGATCACCGTCGCGGTCGGCTACGCGGCGTTTCGGTAGAACCGGGCGACCAGCGACAAGAAACCTGCCGAGCAGGGCGAGGGCCTGCGGATCGAGAAGGGCGCGGTGCTCATCGACGCACTGCCCTACCTTGCCGTCGTCGCCCTGTTCGCGGTGCTCATCCTGCCTCCGGCCTGGCGAGGGCTGCAGCCGATCGATGGCTTGATCGCCGTGGTCGCATACGTCATCTACCTCGGGCAGGCCCTCTTCCGCGGTCGTGGCGGCGAACGCGGTCAAGTCTCGTGGTCGGGGAAACAGACCCTGCTGACGCTCGGCGGTGTAGCCGCACTTGCCGTGGGTTCCTACGTCCTCGTCACCGGAACCCAGCAGATCGGTTCAGCGCTTGGCCTGGCACCACTGGTCAGCGGGCTGTTCATCACCGCGTTCATGACTACTCTGCCGCAGGTGTTCACCACCTGTTCCGTGGTCCGCAGTGGGCAGGTGACCAGCGGGATCACCAGCGTCTTCGCCGACCACACCATGACCTTCACGCTTGCGGTGCTGCCTCTGGCGATCGTGACCGTGCCGGTGCAGAACTACCCGGTCGTGCTCACCGTCATGGCTTTCGTTGCGCTCATGCCGGTACTCTTCGCCGTTCTGAGCTACCGCCGCGAACGCCACGACTCCTACGGGTTCATCCTCCGCGATGTCGTCATGCTCGGTGGGGCTCTGATCGCATATCTCCTGTGCACTGCCGCCGTTCTCTTCTTCCTGGCCGGAGCCGGCGGCCGCTAATAGGGCGAAACCTGGGACAGAGCCTCCACGGGACCTGGTGCGATTCACTCCGGCACGTGGTTCGCGTGCATGTTACTGGGGGGAAGCCTTAGGTGAATGCCAACCGCCTCCAGGGCGCTGACTCCGCTTGCAGCAACGGGAGTTCCGGAGGATTTCTCCTCGGCTGCTTCTTCGATGCTGCCGGTATATCCGGGCAGCACCAGAGCGCACCCCAGGACGAGGGCGGTGATGGTGGCAGAGCGCTTCACGGGTGACCTTTGCTGGATGTCTGAGTACCGGGCACCGGCACCGGCCGGTCGATGCGCCAAGAAGATATCCGCCTTGCCGTGGTGGTGCCTGGATGGGCGCTGCGAAAGGGGTCCTTCTCGGGCCCGGAAATCAAGGAAGTGCTGGGGCGGGGTGCCGTGATCGGGACGCCATCGCAGGGCGGCGCCGGGAGTATCCCTGATGCGCGCCCCAGCGCCGCGGGGCAGCGGCCCATGGGTTCTTTCCGTGCCTGTTTCTGCAATCCGTTCCCTGCTGGATCACGACGAATCCCGCCCCATAGCTGGCGGTCTACGCCGCCGGGGTTACAGCCCGGAGTAAGAGTGCAGGCCGGTGAAGACCGTGTTGACGACGGCGAAGTTGAAGATGACGCACAAGTATCCGACGATCGACAGCCAGGCTGAGCGGGTGCCGGTCCAGCCGCGGGTGGCCCTAGCGTGCATATAGGCGGCGTAGACCACCCAGATCACGAACGTCCAGACTTCTTTGACGTCCCAGCCCCAGTAGCGGCCCCAGGACTGCTCGGCCCAGATGGCGCCGGCGGCCAGGGTGAAGGTCCAGAACGCGAAGCCGATCGCGTTGAGCCGGAAGGACAGGTTCTCCAACGCCTGGGCGGAGGGCACCATGCCCAGGAAACCCATGCCGGGGGCCTCACCGGCCAGAATGGCTTTCTCCCGGCGGGCCTGCAGCAGTTGGAGGACGGCCATGGCGAAGGTGATGGTGAAGATCCCGGAGGCGGCCACGGCGATGGACACGTGGATCACCAGCCACCAGGACTGCAGCGCGGGGACCAGCGGGCCCACCGGGGTGGGGAAGCCGATGGTGGCGGCGGTGAGCATGATCACCACGAGCCCGGTGACAAGGGTGCCCACGAAGCGCAGGTCCCTCAGCAGCAGCGCACCCAGGTAGACCCCGGCCACGACGAGTGCCCCGGTGGTGGCGAACTCGTACATGTTGCCCCAGGGCACCCGTCCGGCGGCCACCGCCCGGGCCATCACGGCCACGGCGTGCAGGGCGAAGGCCAGGACCATGACGGTCACGGCCGCCCGGGCCGCTGGGCGGCGGGTCCCGGTGTAGCGCATGGAGGAGTCAGCGACGTGTTCGGCCAGCACCGACTGGGCGGAGGCCGGGTACCCGCGGCCGCGGTCACCGGTGCCCAGCCCGGCCCGGGAATCATCGGCCTCCACCGTGTTCACCGTGGCAGTGGTTGCCGCGCCGACCAGTTGCCCTTCCGATCTGTTGTGTTGCTCGGGTCGGGCCCTGCGCAGGATCTTGGAGTGGGAGGCCATGTCCCAGGCGAAGGCCACAAAGGCCACCAGGTAGGTCATGGCGGCCAGGAGCATGAACAACTGGCTCCAGGCGCCCAGGTCCTCATTGACGGTCATCGGTGATGTCCTCTCAGTTGTGGGCCGGCCCGCTGTGGGCCCTGCTCGTTTTGGGGTGTGCGGCAGCGTCAGCGGGCGGGGGCGCGGTGCCCCACTGCTGGGTGAACAGCTCGCCCAGCCGCTGCGCCTCGGCCGCCAGCCGGGGGTCCTCCCCGCGAGCCAGCAGACCGTACTCCAGGATTGTGGTTGGGGCCCCGTCCTTGTCGACGCCTTTCGAGGCCCTCACCCAGAGGCGGCGGCGGGCGATGAACATCGACATCAACAGGCCCGTGAAGGCCAGCACGAAGGACACGAAGGCGCCCGTCCGTCCCGGGTCGTAGACGATATCCAGGCCCACGTAGCGCTTCACATCGAGGAACTCGATGCTGCCCTTGCCCTGGGGCAGCTCGTAGACCGGGCCCGCGGCATCCAGGGTGATCGGCCCATCGGGGGTGAGCATGCCGTTGAGCTCGGTGAGCCCTTCGACGTCAAGCGCGTAGACGTTCTGGGGGACTCCGGAGTCCAGTCCGAGGTCCCCGGAGTAGGAGGACAGGATCAGCTTCGGGTTGGCCAGTCCCGGATCCGCCGACCGCGGGAGCCCATCGGCCCCGGTGACGGCGGTGGGCAGCAGCAGGCCGGTGAAGCCTAGCTGGTCCGGGGCAGCGTCGGGGACCTTGAGCACGAGTGAGGAGGTGTAGACCCCGTCGGAAGGAATGCCCACCACCGGCCCCTCGAAGGCGACGTCGCCGTTGCCGTCGGTCACCCGGATCAGGGGGGCGTAGCCGTTGCCGATCAAGAACGACTTCACCCCGTCGACGTTGACCGGGGCGTTGACCTTCAGGGTCTCCTGCCGCGGCTGTCCTCCGGGTTGCTGGACGGTGACCTCGGCGGTGAAGTCCACCGGAGTCCCGTACTGACTGGGAACGGCGGTGTCGCGGTAAAACTCGACCTCGAAGTTCTCCAGGGTGAGGGAGAACGGCTCCAGCTGGTCGGCGTCGAAGTTGGTGCCCGGGATGAACGCGTCGTAGTTGATCAACGAGTTGGCGAACGAATCGCCCTCCACGAGGATCTTCTGGCCCTTGAAGCCGAACAGGGACCCCACGGCCACGGAGACCAGCACGCCCAGCAGCGCCAGGTGGAAGACGACGTTGCCGACCTCCTTCCACATTCCCCGCTCGGCGGCCACCGACGGCGCCGGTCCTCCTGTGTCGCGCACGGCCACCCGGTAGCCGCGCTTGCCCAGCAGGCGGGCGGCCTGGGCCACGACCTCGTCCGGGGCCGGGGCGTCCGCGGGCCCACCGAGGACCAGGCGGCGGTGCTCGGGCAGCCGTTCCAGCCGTTTAGGGGTGCGCGGGGGCTGCGCCCGCCAGGCCCGCCAGTGCTTGCCCGCCCGGGGCAGTACGCACCCCACCAAGGAGACAAACAGCAGGATGTAGATCGCGGAGAACCACACGGAGGAGAACACGTCGAAGAACTGCAGCCGGTCCAGCCACGGGCCCAGGGTCGGGTTGGCATCGATGTAGTCGGCCACCGCACCCGTGTCCTGGATCCGCTGCGGGAAGGTCGAGCCGGGCACCGCCGCCACCGCCAGCAACAGCAGCAGGAACAGGGCGGTGTTCATCTTCGTCAGCTGCGCCCACGCCCACCGGGCCATCCCGACCGGCCCCAGCGCCGGCAGCTCGACATCCCTGGGGTTCTTGCCGGGTCCGGTGGGCGAAGAGCCTCGGGGGCCCCTGCCGGGGGTGTCCTCAGGGGTGCTCTGCCTGCTGCTAGTGGTGCTCATGGTGACCTTTCAGCTCCCTGTGCGGGGACGGCGGAGGGGGTGCCGGAAGTCATGCTGTCTCGGCCACCGTGTCCTCGAGGAGGGTCTCGAGGATGGACCGGTCTGCGATCCCCAGGATGCGGGCTGCGACCCGGCCTTGGGCGTCGAGCACCAGCGTGGTGGGCACCGCCCGCGGGGGCACATAGGCGTTCAGGGCCATCACCACCTTCCCGTCCTTGTCTTCGAAGGAGGGGTACGGGATCCCGAAGGTCCGCTCGAAGGCCTCGGCCGTGGCCTGATCATCGCGCAGGTTTACCCCGTAGAAGGCGATCTGCCCCTCGAACTGCTGGGCGAGTTCGGCGAGGTCCGGGGCCTCCACCCGGCACGGAGGGCAGGCCGCGTACCAGAAGTTCAGCAGCGCGGGCTTCCCCCGCAAGTCCTCGGCCGAGAGCTCGGTCCCATCGAAAAGGGTGCCGCTGAACTGCACCGGCTCCCCCCGCTGATCCGGGGCGTACTCCGAGACGGTGCCGTCCCCGGCGATGTAGCCCTTCTCATCTCCCGTGTTGGCCTGTTGGGCCAGGGGATCTTCCTCCGCACCGCAGCCGGCCATGACCACCCCGAGGACTCCTGCACCGGCCAAGGAGAGCACACGGCGGCGGGACGGGTGGGTGGGCAGTGAAGAGTTCGAGGGCACGGGCATTTCACCTCAGGGTCGAAACGGGCTCGGGGACGGGTAGGGGCTGACCCCGGAAACGATGAACCGGGAAGCCGATAGGCCTCTGAGCGCAACACGGCGGGCCTGTTGTCGAGGACCTGAGGCGCACGCCGGCACACTCAGAGATGATCGTTATACGTCGATCATAGCAACGGGAATCACCGTTGCCGTCGGGGCGGCGACCACCGGCTGCGGGGGCATTGGCTCTCCGGGCAATGGCGATGCGGCCCGAGACGGAGGTGCCGCGGTTAGGGCGGACTCCAGGGAATGACCACGCGCAGTTCTCCTCCGGCGGACAGCTACGGGGACTCCAAATCGAGGGCGAGACCCACGTGCCCCAGGCCGTTCTCGGCCAGCACGCGGGCCATCAGCTCGGCCTTAGTGATGGCTTGCGGCAGCTGCGGATCGGTGATGTGGGTCGGCAACCCTGGCAGGGCCTCAGCCGCGGATGTCCTCGTAGAGCAGCGTCGAGATGTAGCGCTCCCCGAAGTCGCACACGATCGCCACGATCAGCTTGTCCCGGTTCTCCTCCTTGGCGGCCTCCTGCAGGGCGGCCCAGACGATGGCGCCCGAGGAGATCCCGCCGAGGATGCCCTCCTTGGTGCCCAGCTCCCGGGCGACCCGCACGGAGTCCTCGACGCTCACGTCGTAGACGTCGTCGTAGATCTGCCGGTCGAGGTTGTCGGGCACGAAGTTCGCCCCGAGGCCCTGGATCTTGTGCGGGCCGGCCTTGCCCTCGGTCAGCAGCGGGGAGTCGGCCGGCTCGACCACGAGCAGGCGGATGTCCGGCTTCTGCTCGCGCAGGTAGCGGCCCGCCCCGGTGATGGTGCCGCCGGTGCCCACGCCGGAGACGAAGACGTCGACCTCGCCGTCGGTGTCCGCCCAGATCTCGGGGCCCGTGGTGGCGTAGTGGATCGCCGGGTTGGCCTCGTTGGCGAACTGCTTGGCCAGCACGGCGTTCTCGGTCGACTCGACGATCTCCTGGGCCTTCTCGACCGCCCCGCGCATGCCCTCCGCGCCCGGGGTGAGCACGATCTGGGCGCCGTAGGCGCGGAGCATGACCCGCCGCTCGGTGGACATGGTCTCGGGCATGGTGAGGATCACCTTGTAGCCGCGGGCGGCGCCGACCATGGCCAGGGCGATGCCGGTGTTGCCGGAGGTGCCCTCGACGATCGTGCCGCCGGGCTTGAGCTTCCCGGACTTCTCGGCGGCGTCGACGATGGCCACGCCGATGCGGTCCTTGACGGAGCTGGCGGGGCTGTAGAACTCCAGCTTCACGGCCACGTTGCCGGGCAGGCCCTCGTCGAGCCGGTTGAGGTGGACGAGCGGGGTGCGACCCACGAGCTCGGTCACGTCGTGGTAGATCTTCGCCATGGTGTGCTCCTGGGTGGTGGTGTGGTGAATCGGTGGGTGTTGGGATTCGGTGCGTCACAAGCCGGGGATGTTCTCCCGGGCTCAGACAGGAGTGATGAAGGTGCCGGCGAGGCTTTGGAGCTGATAGATCCACTGCATCCAGATCCCGGTCACCATCAGCAGCCCCACGGCGATCAGTACGGATCCGCCGGCGATGTTGAAGGTGCGGATGTTGCGGCGGATGTAGCTCAGGGTCGTGGTGACCCAGTTGAGCCCGGCCGCGACCAGCACGAATGGAATGCCCAGGCCCAGGCAGTAGGTGAAGCCCAGCAGGGCTCCGCGCCAGGCCCCGCCGGTGGTGGTGCTCAGCGCCAGCACCGCACTCAGCGTCGGGCCCATGCAGGGGGTCCAACCCAGGCCGAAGACCACCCCGAGCAGCGGGGCGCCGGCGATGCCGGTGCGGGGTTGGAAGGACAGCTTCTTGGTCTGCTGCAGGAAGGGGAACTTCCCGACCAGCACCAGGCCCATGAGCGCCACGAACACCCCCAACACCCGCATCAGCGGATCCTGCCACCGCACCAACCAGCCCCCGATGGCGCCGAAGGCCGCCCCGTAGACAGTGAACACCGCCGCGAAACCCAGGATGAACAGCCCCACCCCGGCCAGCACCCGCCGCCGGTTGTCGGCCCGGGTCGGATCGGTCAGCCCGGAGACGTAGCCGAGGTAGCCGGGCACCAACGGCAGGATGCACGGGGAGATGAAAGAGACGATCCCGGCGATCACCGCCAAGGGCACGGCGATGAGCAGGGCCCCGGAGTTCACCGTCTCGGCGAAGTAGCCGCCAATCGTCATCACCATCTCCTCGGGCCAGGGGGCGCCCTGAGACTACCGCACATGACCACTGTCAGCCCAAAACACGGTTATCATCGGTCCATGACGATTTCAGAGTATGTTCCGGATGCCCCCTGTGAGGTGCTGGATCCGGCGGCGGCGTTGTTCCACTCCCTCAGTGACCCGACCCGGCTGGCGATTGTGCAGCGCTTGGCTTCCGGGGAGGTGCGGGTGCGTGATCTCACCAGCGAGCTGGGGCTGGCCCAGTCGACCGTGTCCGGCCATGTGGCGTGCTTGCGTGGTTGCGGGCTGGTGCAGGGTCGGGCGCAGGGGCGCAGCGTGTACTACTCGCTGACCCGCCCGGAGCTGATGGACGTGCTGGCCGCCACTGAGGTGCTGCTGGCGGCCACCGGCAACGCCGTGAGTCTGTGCCCGAACTACGGGCTGGATGCCCGTGACACCCCCCAGATTCAGGAGATCACCCGATGAGCGATGCCTGCGGATGCAGCGACGAGAAGAACGAAACCGGTGAGGCCGGGGAGGAGGCCGAGGGCTTCTGGCAGGTGCGCGACGTCCGGTTCGCCGCCGCGGCCGGGATCCTGCTGCTGGCCGGCTGGATCCTGTCGCTGGCCGGGGTTCCTCTGTGGGTGGCGCTGAGCCTGGAGACGGGCGCGCTGCTGGCGGCCGGATGGACGTTCGTGCCCTCCACGCTGCGCCGGCTGGCCCGGGGCAAGATCGGGGTCGGGACCCTGATGACCATCGCCGCCGTCGGAGCGGTCGCCCTGGGGCAGATCGAGGAAGCGGCGATGCTGGCCTTCCTCTACGCCATCGCCGAGGCCCTGGAGGAGTACTCGGTGGCGCGCACCCGGCGCGGGCTGCGCGCGCTGCTGGAGCTGGTCCCGGATCAGGCCACGGTGCTCCGGGCCGGGGTGCAGGTCACCGTGCCCCCGGCTGAGCTGGTACTGGGGGACCGGATGGTGGTGCGGCCCGGGGAGCGGGTGGCCACCGATGGGCGGATCCTCACCGGGCGCACCTCCCTGGACACTTCGGCGCTGACCGGGGAGTCCGTGCCCGTGGAGGCCGGCCCCGGCGCGGAGGTCTACGCCGGGTCCATCAACGGCACCGGCCCGCTGGAGGTGGAAGTCACCAGCACCGCCGAGGACAATTCCTTGGCGAAGATCGTGCACATCGTCGAGACCGAGCAGTCCCGCAAAGGCCCCGGCCAGCGACTGGCCGATGCGATCGCCAAACGCCTGGTGCCGGGCATCCTCATCGTCGCCGCCCTGATCATCGCCTACGGGTTCATCGTGGGGGAGCCGGTCCTGTGGTTCGAACGCGCCCTGGTCGTGCTGGTCGCCGCTTCCCCGTGCGCCCTGGCGATCTCGGTGCCCGTCACCGTGGTGGCCTCGGTCGGAGCCGCCAGCCGCATCGGGGTGCTGATCAAGGGCGGGGCCGCGGTGGAGACCCTGGGCAAGATCGGCACCATCGCCTTGGACAAGACCGGCACCCTCACCCGCAACGCCCCGGCCGTCATCGAGGTCGCCACCGCTGGCGGGGTGGACCGGCAGCAGGTGCTGGGGCTGGCCGCCGGGTTGGAGGCCCGCAGCGAACACCCCCTGGCCCGGGCCATCCTCGCCGCCACACCTGAGCGGGCCGAGGTGACCCAGGTGGACACCGTGCCCGGGGCCGGGCTCTACGGCACCCTGGACGGCGCCCGCCTGCGCCTGGGCCGGCCCGGGTGGATCGACCCCGGGCCCCTGGCCGCCGAGATCGAGCGGATGCAGCGCTCCGGGGCCACCGCCGTGCTCATCGAGCAGGACGGGAAGGTTCTTGGGGCGATCGCGGTGCGCGATGAGCTGCGCCCGGAGGCCCGGGAGGTGATCACCCGGCTCAACCGCGCCGGGTACACCACCGCGATGCTCACCGGGGACAACACTCTCACCGCCCATGCCCTGGCCGCAGCCGCCGGGATCACCCAGGTCCACGCCGACCTGCGCCCGGAGGACAAAGCCGAGATCATCCGCACCCTCAAGGCGCAGCGCCCCACGGCGATGGTCGGTGACGGCGTCAACGACGCCCCCGCCCTGGCCACCGCCGACATCGGCATCGCCATGGGCGCAATGGGCACCGACGTGGCCATCGAGACCGCCGACATCGCCTTGATGGGCGAGGACCTCCACCACCTGCCCCAAGCCCTCGAGCACGCCCGGCGGACCCGCTCGATCATGCTGCAGAATGTCGGGGTGTCCCTGGCGCTGATCGCGGTGCTGATCCCCCTGGCCCTGTTCGGGATCCTCGGGTTGGCCGCGGTGGTGCTGGTACACGAGGTGGCCGAAATCCTGATCATCGCCAACGGGGTACGCGCCGGGCGGATCTCCCGCCGCACCCAGCTGCCCACCGCCCAGCCCGCACCGGCTCTGGAACCGGCCGCATGAGCGCCCCCGTCGCCGGGCAGGTCGGCCCTTCGTCCCGATCTGCTCGCCGGTCCCGGACCCTCTTGCTGGCCGGGGCAGCGGCGCTGGCCACCGTCGATCTGATTCTCAAAGCCGTGACCTCAGCCCGTCTCACCGACGGGACCACGGTAGATCTGGGGCCGCTCACGCTGCAGCTGCACCACAACACCGGGGTGGCCTTCAGCCTCGGGGCGGCCCTGCCCTCCTGGGTCATCATCGCCGCGACCGGGGCGATCATCGCCGGGCTGATCTGGTATTTGCTCGTTGCGGCACCCACCCTGACCGGGCTGGCCCGTACCGGAGCGACCCTGATGCTCGGGGGCGCTATCGGAAACTTCCTGGACCGCCTCGACGGGGGAGGGGTGGTGGACTACCTGCACACCGGGTGGTTCCCCACCTTCAATCTCGCCGACGTCTTCGTCACCACCGGGGTCGGCCTCTTGATCCTGGGTACGCTGCTGGCTCCGCGCCCCCAGGACATCTCCGCCGAATAGCCCCCACCTGCTCATCGCGTAACGTCAGGGCCGCCGAGACCTCCTCGGCGGCCCTGGCCCAGGCCACCACGGGTCCCGCCCCGGGCCTTTACTCGTCACGCCCATGCCCGCCGCTCTTTGGCCACAGCCACCGCAGGCGAGGCCCCCGGGCCGCCCGTCGCACCGAGCCGATGACTATCTCAGACCCCTGCACGGCGGCCACAACAGCTTCTCTGCCGGGTAGGCTCGGGTCGAGGCAGTCTCCAGCCCGAGACCCACCACTCCCTGGACAAAAGGCCCTGCACCGTCCCTTGCGGGCAACGTCAGATCCACCCCGTCCAATCAATCGGACTTAGGCGATAGGATCGGGTCATGACGAACACTAGTTGTACGACCGGCCTGGCCCCGGCCGTGGCCCTGTTCCACTCCCTGTCCGATCCCACTCGCCTGGCCATCGTGGGGCGCCTGGCCGGCGGTGAAGCCCGAGTGCGGGACCTGGTGGAGGAAACGGGCCTGGCTCAATCCACCGTCTCGGCCCATGTGGCCTGCCTGCGCGAGTGCGGGCTGGTGGCCGGACGCACCGAGGGGCGGCAGATCTTCTACGCTCTGACCCGCCCGGAGCTGATGGATGTGCTCGCCGCCGCCGAGACCCTGCTGGCAGCCACCGGTTCCCAGGTCGCGCTGTGTCCCGCCTACGGCACCTCCACCCAAGAACACTGACAAATACATCACCCTCACCGGGCCCGCCCACGCACTGAGGGTGAAAGCGGGTGCTGATGCGCCTTCGGGTGCCCATGACGGGCGCCGCGACCCATACCCGGTGACAGTGCCCCGGTGATGGTGCCCGGGGCATCGGCTCCCGGCAGCCTTCCCCTGCCTGCTGCGCTCGGCCGCCCGACCCAGCGCAGCACGCCAGGTCCCGGTCGGCGGTTCTCCCCACTGAAGAAAAGACAGGTTATGGAACTCATCTCCCCCGTGCTGCAGGCGATCGGCCTGTTCGCGGCCACCAACATCGACGACATCATCGTGCTCTCCCTGTTCTTCGCCCGCGGAGCCGGGGCCCGCGGCACCACCGCCAAAATCGGGATCGGCCAGTACCTGGGCTTCGGCGGCATCCTGGTCGCCTCCGTGCTGGTGACCCTGGGCGCCAGCACCTTCCTGCCGCCCGAGGCCATTCCCTACTTCGGCCTCATCCCCCTGATCCTCGGCCTCATCGCGGCCTGGAAGGTCTGGCGCAGCGACGACGATGATGACGATGACGAGGGGAAGGTCGCCGGCAAACAGGTCAGCATCTGGACCGTCGCCGCAGTCACCTTCGCCAACGGCGGGGACAACATCGGGGTCTATGTGCCCGTATTCGTCACCGTGGGCCCCACCGCGATGGTGGCCTACTGCATCGCCTTTTTGGCCATGGTCGCGGTGCTGGTGGCTATCGCCAAGTACGTGGCCACCCGCAAACCCATCGCCGAAGTCCTGGAACGATGGGAACACATCCTGTTCCCGATCGTGCTGATCGGCCTGGGCGTGGTCATCCTCCTCGAAGGCGGCGCCTTCGGCCTCTAACCCATCCGCCTGCTGAGCTCAGCCCTACGACGGGACCCCGGCTCCCTCGGGCCCGCCCCCGGGCGGTGTGAATGGCCAGGTCGCCCCCATCCTTTGCCTAAACGGTTCACTACCGTCGATCGTGGAACTAGGCTCGGCGCACACGATGCGTACGCCGAAAGGTGGAAACCATGCCGAGGATGTCCGCCTTAGAGGCCTCTTTCTGTCGCAGCGCGCCATGGGGCCTTGTGGCCCGGCGGATGGTTCCTTGGGCGACCCAGGGGTTCCCCGTCACCGGGGACGTGCTGGAGATCGGTGGAGGCAGCGGTGCGATGGCCGAGGCCATCGCCCGAGCCCACCCCCGGGTGCGGCTCACCATGACCGATGCCGACCCGGTGATGGTCGAGGCCGCGCAGGACCGCCTGGCCGGACACCCCTTGGTCCAGGCGCGTCAGGCCGATGCCACTCGGCTGCCCTTCGAGGACGAGTCGTTCGACACGATTCTGAGCTTTCTGATGCTCCACCACGTCATCGAGTGGGAACACGCGGTGACCGAGGCGGCCCGAGTCCTGCGACCGGGCGGGGCCTTCGTGGGATACGACCTGCTGGCCTCACCGATGGCATCCCTGGTGCACCGTGCCGACCGGTCACCGCACCGGCTCATCGAACCGGAAGCCTTCGGACCAGTCCTCGACCAGGCCGGCCTTGCCCCACTCGCCCTCCGGCTGTCCTTCGGCGGTCGGGTCATACGTTTTATCGGCCACAAGCCAGGCAATGCCCAGAACGCTCCCGGCAGCGACATCACTTCCAGGAGCAGCCGATGAATAGCGCGCCCATCACCCCCGGAACCATCCATGAGGAGCTGGAGCGGGTCCGCGCGGACTTCCACGCCCTGGTCACTGAAGCGACCCCTGCGGATGTGCACCGGCTCTCGTCAGGCACCCGGTGGACCAACGGGCAGCTG
Organism: Kocuria sp. CCUG 69068; assembly: GCF_020833785.1. Lineage (NCBI taxonomy): Bacteria > Bacillati > Actinomycetota > Actinomycetes > Micrococcales > Micrococcaceae > Kocuria > Kocuria sp. CCUG 69068. Next base: position 31,529 of record NZ_PDDL01000015.1, on the reverse strand, counting down.
CTGTTCCACATGTTCTTCGGCTACCTGATCGTGCGGCGCCTGTTGCCGCTGGTGCGTCTGATGGGTCGTCTCCCCGAGCCGGTCAGCCGCACCTTCGCCCGGGTGCTGGAGGCCGGCACCCGGCTCTTCCACCTGATCAACTACTTCAGCGACCGTGGGGCCGCGCGGGTGATCCACGGTCCGCGGCTGATCCGGTGGTTCGACCGCACCGTCGAGGTCCTGCAGGCCCAGCTGGAGACCGAGGCCGCGGCCGCACTGGCCCGTGGGATGCACATGCCCGTGTCCTGGGACCCGTACTTCCGGGACTGGATGAGCCTGGCCGAGATCTACCACTACGGCACTCAGCACTACGACCATCACCGGCAGCAGCTGACCATCGGCCGGCCATCCTGAGGAGGCCCCTGAGGAGCTGAGTAGTGCGGTCGGGACGGCCCAGTGGGCGTCCTGCGTTCTGGGCGGGATCGCCACGTCAGGGTCGACCAGGCTGATGCTGATGGGGCCATGAGCCTGGGGTGAACCCACCGTTGAACCCGCCCGGCGCCCGAGGGTCAGTATTCAGCCGGCACCGGCAGGGGGCTGTTGTCGCAGTGACACCTTGACCTCCCCCTGTGGGGGAGGGTGCAGGCTGGGTCGGAGAAGGGCACACGGAAAGTTTCCGGTGGGAGTGGTCCTCACCGATTTGCGGAGGTTGTCATGGGTGGAACTGCAGTGATCGAGACGGATCTGGCCATCATCGGTTCTGGTGGTGGTGCTTTCGCCGCGGCGATCCGGGCAACGAGCCTGGGCCAACGGGTGGTGATGGTGGAGCGGTCCACGGTGGGGGGCACCTGTGTGAACACCGGGTGCGTGCCCTCGAAGGCGTTGCTGGCCGCCGCCGGCGCCCGCCATGTGGCCCTGGATGCCTCCGGTCGGTTTCCCGGGCTCGCCGCCTCGGCTGGCCCGGTGGACATGCCGGGGCTGATGGCGGGCAAGGACGGGCTGGTGGAGGGGATGCGTTCGGAGAAGTACGTGGATCTGATCGCCGACTACGGGTGGGATTTGCGCCGCGGGGAGGCCGCCTTCACCGGCACGGCCCAGGACCCGGTGCTGGAGATCACCGGCCGCGGCGGGGCGGTGGAGGAGGTGCGGGCCGGCCACTACCTGGTGGCCACCGGCTCGGCCCCGTGGGCTCCGCCGATTCCCGGGCTGGAGGATGTCGACTACCTCACCTCCACGACGGCGATGGAGCTGCCGGAGGTCCCGGAGTCGATGATCGTGCTCGGCGGCGGCTATGTGGCCTTGGAGCAGGCTCAGCTCTTCGCCCGGCTGGGCTCGCAGGTCACGGTGCTGGCCCGTTCCCGGTTGCTGTCCGGGGAGGAGCCGGAGGTCTCGAAGACCCTTATGGGGGTCTTCGCCGATGAGGGCATCCAGGTGCTGCGCCGGGCCGCGGTCGAGTCCGTGGGCACCGATCCGGCCACCGGGGGTGTCGTGGTGGCCGCCACCACCCGGGCCGGGCGCCAGGAGTTCACCGCGGACCGGTTGCTGGTGGCCACCGGGCGCCGGGCGGTGACCGAGGGCCTGGGCCTGGGCACGGTGGGGGTGGCCACCGGGGGGCGGGGGGAGATCCTCGTGGAGGACACCCTGGCGAGTTCGCACCCGCGGATCTGGGCGGCCGGGGATGTCACCGGGCACCCGGAGTTCGTCTACGTGGCCTCCGCCCACGGGGTCACCGCGGTGGAGAACGCCTTCCACGGCGCGGGACAGCGGGTCGACTACACCCACCTTCCCCGGGTCACGTTCACCTCCCCGGCGGTGGGGGCGGTGGGCATGACGGATAAGCAGGCCAGGGAGGCGGGCATCCGGTGTGAGTGCCGGGTGCTGCCCCTGGAGTACGTGCCGCGGGCGCTGGTGAACCGTGACACCCGGGGGTTCATCAAGATCGTCGCCGACGCCGACACCGGGCGGATCGTGGGGATCACCGCGGTGGCCCAGGAGGCCGGGGACCTGGCCGCGGCCGGGGTCTACATCTTGTCCGCGGGGATGACGGTGGACCAGGTGGCGACCTTGTGGTGCCCGTATCTGACGATGGCTGAGGGTGTGAAGATCGCCGCCCAGTCCTTCCGCACCGATGTCTCGAAACTGTCCTGCTGCGCCGCCTGAGGCCCGGACCCCACCAGCCGCCCCCGCCCAGGGGGGCGACCGTGACCGGCCACGAGGCCTCTACGATGGCCGGCCGGGAGGCATCAGCACGGCTGAGCAGCGGCTCACCCAGGCCCCGCCGACCTCCTCCGCGACCGGGCGGGCGGTTGCGGACACCGCACACCCTGCCCGTGATGGGACGGGGCGCCACGACGAGTAGAGCCGAAAGATCCACCGCATCTGAAGGAGACACATCATGAGCGAACATTTCGACGTGGCCGTTCTCGGCATGGGACCCGGTGGTGAGGTTGCCGCCGGCCGGCTGCTGGCGGCGGGGAAGAACGTCGCCGTGATCGAGCGGGAGCTGATCGGTGGGGAGTGCGCCTACTGGGCGTGTATCCCCTCCAAGACGGTGCTGCGCCCGGCCGAGGCCCGCACCGAGGTGCACAAGGCCGCCGGGGTGTCCGGGGCTGAGGTGGACTGGGCCTCCACCCGGGAATACCGCGACTACATGATCCGTGACCTCGACGACTCCGCCCAGGCCGAGGGCTACACCGCCCAGGGCGCGACCGTGATCCGGGGCGAGGCCGGCCTCACCGGCCCGGGCCGGATCCGGGTCGGGAACCGGGAGATCACCGCCGAGCACATCATCATCGCCACCGGCTCCGAAGCGGTGATCCCCCCGATCGAAGGGATCGAGGAGATCACGGCCTGGACCAACCGGGAAACCTACACCACCCACGATTTGCCCGAACGCGCCGTGGTCGTCGGTGGCAGCGCCGTCGGGGTGGAGACCGCCACGTTTTTGGCCCGCTTCGGGGTGCAGGTCACCCTCATCCACCGCGGGGACCGGCTGCTGGGCCGGGAGGACCCCCGGGTGGGGGAGCTCGTCCACGACTACCTGGCCGAGGCCGGGGTCGACATCCGCCTGGGCGCCTCGGCCGCCAAGGCCCACAGGAACGGTGCGGACAGTATGGTGATCCTCGAGGACGGGAGCGAGGTGGCCGCCGACGTGGTGATCTTCGGCACCGGCCGCGCCCCCCGCACCCAGGGCCTGGGCTTGGAGGCGGCCGGGGCACGTCTGGGTGAACACGGTGAGGTGCTCATCGACGAGCACGCCCGGGCCGCCGACAACCTGTGGGCGATCGGTGACGTCACCGCGGTGATGCCCTTCACCCATGTGGCGAAGTACCAGGGGCGGATCGCCGCTGACGCGATCCTCGGCCGCCCGCGCCCCGCCAGCTATGTGGGGATCCCGCGGGTGGTGTTCGCCGACCCGGAGATCGCCGCGGCCGGACTCACCACCGAGCAGGCTCAGCACCGCGGGATCCGCACCACCGCCACCGAACTGGACCTGGCCCACGCCATCGCCCGCCCGTGGACCTACGAGCAGGACCCGCGCGGGCACCTGGGGCTGCTGGCCGACGCCGAGCGAGGGGTGCTGATCGGGGCGTGGGCGGTCGGCCCGCAGGCCGGGGAATGGATCCACCACGCCGCCCTGGCGATCCGGGCGCAGCTGCCGCTGGAGCTCCTGCGCGATCAGGTCGCCCAGTTCCCCACCTACCATGAGGCCTACCAAGCCGCACTGGATCAGCTCGAGGTCTAGGGGCTGGGCGCCGCCCCGGGCAACCGGGCATGATCCGCTGCAGAAGGCGACAGCAAGCCGAAGCACTGCTCGAGAAAGGGGAAGCCCATGGCCCAACGATTGATCGTCATCGGTGGGGACGCCGCCGGGATGAGCGCGGCCTCCGCCGCCCGCCGCCAGCTGCCCCAGGACCAGTTGGAGATCGTGGCGTTCGAGCGCGGTCACTACACCTCGTACTCGGCCTGCGGGATCCCGTACTTCATCGGCAAGGACGTCGCCGACACCACGGCACTGATCGCGCGCACCCCGCAGCAGTTCCGCGACCACCACGCCATCGACGCCCGGACCGGCCACGAGGTCCTGGAGATAGACCTGCACCGGCGCGCCGTGCTGGTGCGTGACCTCGTCCGGGGCCGGGAGGCCTGGGAGGGCTTCGACCAGCTCATGGTCGCCACCGGGGCCACCCCGGCCCGCCCTCCACTGCCCGGGATCGAGGCGGCCGGCATCCACGGGGTGCAGACCCTCGACGACGGCCTGGCCCTGCGGACGGTGCTGGAGCGGGACCGGCCGGGCCGGGCCGTGGTGGTCGGGGCCGGCTACATCGGCCTGGAACTGGCCGAGGCCCTGTCCGCCTGGGGCGTGGGCATCACCGTGATCGGACGCCCCCCGGCCCCGCTGCCGGCCCTGGACCCGGACATGGGCGCGCTCATCGCCACCGCGATGGAAGGCTTCGGGATGGAGGTGCGGATGGAGGAGACCGTCACCGGCTTCGCCACCACCGACGGGAAGGTCACCGCCGTGGTCACCGACCAAGCCACCATCCCCACCGATCTGGTGATCCTCGGGCTGGGGGTGACCCCGAACACCACCCTGGCCGCCCAGGCGGGGATCCCGCTGGGGGCCACGGGGGCGATCACGGTGGACCGCCGGCTGCGCACCGGCATCGACGGGGTGTGGGCAGCCGGGGACTGCGTGGAGAAGTTCCACCGCGTCTCCCGCCGCCACGTCAGCCTCCCGCTGGGCACCCACGCCAACAAGGAGGGCCGCACCGCCGGGATCAACCTCGGCGGCGGCTACGCCACCTTCCCCGGAGTGCTCGGCACCGCCGTGACCAAGATCTGCGACATCGAAGTCGGACGCACCGGCCTCGGCGAGGCCGAGGCGCAGGCGGCCGGCTTCGATCCGGTCACCGCCGTGGTCGACTCCACCACCCGGGCCGGCTACTACCCCGGAGCCAAACCGATCCGCACCAAACTCATCGCCGAACGCGGCACCGGACGACTGCTCGGAGCCCAGATCGTCGGAGAAGAAGGCGCGGCCAAACGCATCGACGTGCTCTCCGTCGCTTTGTGGCACGAGACCCCAGTGGAAGAGCTGCTGAACATCGACCTCTCCTACGCCCCACCGTTTTCCCCGGTGTGGGACCCGGTGCTGATCGCCGCCCGCAAGACCTGGCAGGCCGTGGAGACCGACCGCGCCCGCACCGAACCCGGATGACCACCGACCCCGGGTGGCCACCGACGACTCCGGGTCAGGCAGTGCCCGGTACCGGAACCTTCCTCTACCGTGGAAGGCCACAGAACAGTCCAGGATCGAGGTGCACCGTGCGGATCGGTGAAGCGGCCGCAGCCGCCGGCATGACCACCAAAGCCCTGCGGTTCTACGAACAGCAAGGACTGCTGCCCCCGGTGCACCGCGGTCCCAACGGGTACCGCGACTACCCACCAGAGACCCTCGCCCGCCTGCAGTTCATCCGCCGCAGCAAGGCCGCCGGACTCAGTTTGGCCGAGATCCGGAACATCCTGCAGATCCGCGACGCCGGACAGGCCCCGTGTTCCCACGTAGCCGCCCAGCTCGCCCAGCAACTCACTGACCTCGACCAGCACATCGCTGAGCTCACCGCTCTGCGGACTTCCGTGGCCGAGCACTACCAGGCCGCCTCCCAAGGCGACCCCGCCCAGTGCGACGCCGAGCAAATCTGCAGTTACCTATGAGGTCATCATTGATGTTCAGATATGGATGAACACAGCGATGAATCCGAAGAGCGCTACCACCGCTTTACATATGGCCCGCTACCGGCCATCAAACCAGTTCAGATGACCTGACCTACGGTGCATCAGTCCCGAAGGAGTATTACCAGGCTGACTTCCACGACGGCTCCGTCGGGGAGGCTCGTCACGCCAACGGCGGCCCGTGACGGACGACCGCTTTCTCCGAAGGCGGCCAGCAGCTCGTCGGAGGCTCCGTCGAGCACGGCAGGGTGGGCGGTGAACTCCGGCACTGCCGCCACGTATCCGGTCATGGACACCACGCGCTCGACACGGTGGAGGCCGCCCAGGTGGTGGGCGAGACTGGCAAGGCAGTTCCGCACGGCCAGCCGAGCACAGCCGCGGGCGTCTTCAGGGGTAGGTCCCTCCGATATGCCAATCATTCCTCGATGAACAAGAGTTCCCTGCACCGCGTGGGTGTGACCGGCGGTGAACACCAGTAGCCCGGCTTCTGTGACCGGCACGTAGGCGCCGGCGGGTGTGGGCGTGGGTGGGAGCGTCCGAAGGTAGGCATCATGGTCGGTGCGGGCGCGGCCCTGGGTGGATGGCTGAGTAGGTGGAAGATCAGGAATCACGGGATTCTCCTTATCATCAAATTATTGTCGACGATCAGACACTATGGGAAGATGAGACATGCCTAACATCCAGAGGTTCGTTCCCGAAGGCCCCGAGCCTGATCGCGTCATCGGCGTGGTCAATCCCTATGACATGGCGTTGGACCGGGAGCTGTGGCGCTGGATGCCCGACAACGTCTCTTTGGCTGTTGCCCGGACCCCCCACCACCCCATGGTGGTGGACGAGATTATGGCAAGTGCTCTCGGTGACGACGCCGAGATCCGCTCCACCGCCCGGTGCCTCACCGCAGTCGAGCCGGAGGCTGTGGTCTTCGCCTGCACGTCCGGGAGCTTCGTCAATGGGATCGAGGGGGCGCGGAAGATTTCCGCGGCCATCAGGGAGGAGACTCGTGCCCCCGCGGTGACCACGTCCGAGGCCCTGCTCGAGGCGTTGGACGTCCTGGGGATCACCCGGCTGGCCATCGCCACGCCCTACGTCCCCAAGTTGACGGAGCGGCTCGAGGACTTTTTGGCCGCCGACGGGCGCACCGTCGTGGGGACTGCGGGCCTGGGCCTGGACCGCCTGATCTGGCACGTGCCCTACAACGTCACTGCCGATCTCGTGCGCCAGGCCGACCACCCGGATGCGGAGGCCGTGTTCGTCTCCTGCACCAACCTGCCCACCTTCCATATCATCGCGGCCCTTGAGGAGGAGCTCGGTAAGCCCGTGTTGACCGCGAACCAGGTCACCGCGTGGGCGGGCCTGCGACGGCTTGGGCTGCCCTTGGTGACCCAGGATCAGCGCCTGGGTGAGGTGGGGCGCGCCGCCTGAGGCGGAGTGGCCCGACCAACGATGACGGATGGAAGACGACGACGACGCCCCTGAGGTGGGGCGTCGTCGTCGAAACCGCTCAGCGTCTCGCTTAGTGACTGAACAGGGCACCGAGCCCCTCGGCGCGGGCCGGGTGGCCGGCTAGACGGAGCCCCTGCCAGGCGGTGACCTGGTTGGCGGTCAGCACGGGCACACCGAGGGTTTCCTCGATCCGGGGTAGCGCGGCGACCGTATGCAGCGCCGTGTCCGGGATGAGCAGGCACTCCGCGCCGGTCAGATCGGCGGCGCGGGCGGTCTCCAGCACCCATTCCTCGTCCAGCAGGCCCGCGTCTTCGCCGCTGGGAACGTCGTAGGTGGACAGGGCGGTGACCGTGATCCCGTCCTGCTCGAGGAGCCGTGCGAAGTGCGAGGCGACGTCCTCCGGGTAGGTCGCGGCCACCGCGACTCTGCTCAGCCCCAAGTGGTGCACCGCCTGGACGAAGGCCAGGGAGGTGGAGGAGGACGGGACGCCGGCGGCTTCCTGGACCCACCCCGCCTGTTCGCGGCACCCCTCCGACCCGTAGACGAAGCTGCCCGAGGTGCACGCCCACATCGCCGCGTCGGGAGAGAGGCTCCGGGCCTTTTCGGCGGACGGCACCAGGTTGGCTCGTGAGCCTAGCGCCAGCAACGCCTCGACGTCGTGGTCGGTGCTGCCCTCCCAGGTGTGGATCACGGGGAAGGAGGTGTCCGGGATGAGCTCTTCAAGGGCGGGGAACTCGTCCTCCGCGCTGTGGCCAGGGTAGAGGATGACGACGGTGTGCATGATGATGGAGACCCTTTCGTGGTGTGTTGCACGTCTCACGAAAAAGCTTACAGTTGGATTGTAGACAATCATAGGGTGCCGTTTCGTGGTGCCTCTGCCTTCGACCGAACGGGGACGATCCATGAGCCGATACATCACCATCACCTTGGAGAAGCGGGGCGTCACCGCCCGGGCGCGCTTGCTCGACGATGAGGCGCCGCGCACCGCTGAGGCGGTGTGGCAGGCCCTGCCCCAGTCGGGGCAGGTGTTCCACGGCAAGTTCGCGCGCAACGAGATCTACGCGCTCGTTCCCGCCTTCGCCGCGGAAGAGCCCGGTCCGGAGAATCAGACGATCACTCCGATCACTGGGGACCTGTGTTACTTCACGTTCGAGGGTGTACTCGACAATCCCGCCTACGGGTACGAGGCCTCGGCGGGGACCTCTGAGAACCGCTTGCTCATCGATCTGGCCGTCTTCTATGGGCGGAACAACCTTTTGGTGAATGGCGACGTGGGATGGGTGCCGGGCAACGTCTTCGCGACGATCGAGGAGGGGATGGAGGAGTTCGCCGCCGCGTGCCAGGACGTCTGGATGGGCGGTGCGCGCGGGGAGACGCTCAGCTTCGCCCGCGCCGAGACGGTCTGACTCGAAGCCCTGCGTCGGCGGGGCGGGGTGTCCCCGGAGGATTCATTAACGTACGATTGTAAACAATCAGGCACTTGCCTGATTGGTTCCGAATCCCAGGACACGAGGTCAATGACGACGACAACCGCACTTTCTGTCCCCGCCGAGCTCTCGGCCAACCCGCTTGACGACGCCCTCAGCCAGCTGAAGGCCGCCGTCGAGACCCTTTCCTACGGGCCGGGCCAGCACCAGATGCTGGCCCGGCCTCGTCGCGAGATGTCGGTGAGTATCCCGCTCCGGCGTGATGACGGCACCGTGGACGTGTTCACGGGGCACCGGGTGCAGCACAACTTCTCCCGCGGACCGGCGAAAGGAGGGGTGCGGTTCAGCCCCCACGTGACGCTGGACGAGGTGCGTGCGCTTGCCATGTGGATGACGTGGAAGTGCGCCCTGCTGGACGTCCCGTACGGCGGGGCCAAGGGTGGAGTCACCATCGACCCCCGGAACTACTCCCCGGCGGAGCTGGAGCGGGTCACCCGTCGGTACACGAGTGAGATCCTGCCGATCATCGGTCCGGAACGAGACATCCCCGCCCCGGACATCGGCACGGACGAGCGCACGATGGCGTGGATGATGGACACCTATTCCACCAGTGTGGGCTTCACCGTGCCCTCTGTCGTCACGGGCAAGCCGGTCAGCCTGGGTGGGTCGCTGGGCCGCTCTTCGGCCACGTCCAAAGGCGTGGTGCACATCGCCCTGGCCGCCCTGGCCCACCGCGGCCTGCGGCCACACGGGAGCACCGCCGCGGTCCAGGGCTTCGGCAAGGTCGGGGCGGGCGCGGCCGAGTTCCTGGCCGAGGCCGGGGTGCGGGTGGTGGCCGTGGGGGACCAGTACGGAGCGGTCCACGCGGCCAGCGGGCTGGACGTCCCGCGCCTGCTGGCGCATGCGGAGCGGACGGGGTCGGTCATCGGTTTCGAGGGAGCTGATGCGATCGGCTCCGATGAGCTGTTGGAGCTCGACGTCGATCTGCTGATCCCCGCCGCAGTGGAGGGCGTGCTGCACGAGGGCAACGCGCACCGTGTGCGGGCAGGCATCGTCGTGGAGGGAGCCAACGGTCCGACGACGGCCGCGGCCGACCGGCAGCTGCACACCCAGGGCGTCCTGGTGGTCCCGGACATCCTCGCTAACGCGGGAGGCGTCATCGTCTCCTACTTCGAGTGGGTCCAGGGCAACCAGGCCTATTGGTGGACGGCCGACGAGGTGGACGAGAGGCTTGAGCGCCGCATGCTCCAGGGGTGGACAAGTGTCCTCGAGACCGCGCGCCGCCGTGAGGTCACGCTGCGCGAGGCCGCCACCCTGACCGCCGTTCAGCGCGTGGCCGAGGCGCACACCACCCGGGGCCTCTATCCCTGATCGGCTGGTAGGCCGAGTGTGGCCTGGCGAGTCGGCGAGCAGCTACGTCCTGGTCAAGTAAGTGCGTAATCCGACCTACACCTCAAGGACCACTCCGTATCGGCACGCCATGGCATGGCGCGATGCTTGTCTCCGGCAAGCTGGGAGCGGAGGTTGGCATCGCCGAGAACCGGCGCGCCACCGAGATCATCTCCGCTCAACCGCCTGACGACCCCTGTCCCAGCGCCCCAGCTCCCTCGAACGGATCAGCTCGATCGTGAACCTAACGGTGCGCATCACCTCGGCCGGGGAAGTCCGCGACCGGTCCTCACTCGCCAAGGAGGTCTCCGGCGGCTGGAGGAGGTTTTCGGCGTGGCCGGCAGGGACACACGTGCTGTGTTCAGGGTCTACGAGCTCCCGCTCAGGGTCGCGGTCGAGCGACCATGATGGTTGAGGCGTGCTCAGCGGTTCAACGTGAAGGAGCGGGGCCGGGAGGATTCCCGGCCCCGCTCCCGTTTCGTCTTTCTGCGCGCTCTACTGTCATCCGGTCCGCGCGGGGATATTAACTCCCGCGCCTCAGGCCCGGCGCACGTAACCCAGCTGCTTGTCCACCTGGTTGACCAGCTCCTCGCCGATACACCAGCGAGTGAGGTTCTGTACGAATTGGTCCGCCAGCGTGTTTCGCCAACCGACGACGTCCCCGCTCATGTGCGCGGACACATGCACGTTGTCCATCTGCCAGAACGGATGCTCGACAGGCAACGGCTCTTCATCGAAGACATCCAGCGACGCGGCTGCAATCTGGCCCTCTCGCAGGGCCTGGACCAGGGCCGGCTCGTCAACCAACGCGCCCCGGCCCACGTTCACCACATGGGCGGTGGGCTTCATCCGGGCCAGCACATCCGCGCCGAGCAGGCCGCGGGTGTCCTCTGTCAGGGGAGCGATGAGCACGAGGTGGTCCGCCCATCCGGCGTGCTCTGCCAGCTCCGCGCTGGGGACAACGGTCCCGAAGTCCGCGTCCTCCCCCCGCGCGGTGCGCCCGGCACCTCGCACCTCCAGGCCGAGGGTGCGCAACAGCCGGGCCGTGGCACGCCCGATCCCGCCCGTACCGACCACGAGCGCGTTTTGCCCCGCGCTACGCCTTACCTCGCGATGCTGCCAGACAGACCGGCGCTGAAGCTCCTTGCTGGTGTGCAGCTGCTTGTCGTGGGCGAGCACCGAGGCCAGGACGAATTCCGCGATGGGCCCGTCGAAGGCGCCGTGGGCGTTGGTGACTTGGACGGAGGACTCCCGCAGCTCGTCGAAGAGCAGGGAGTCCACGCCCGCGGCGGCCACGTGGACCCACTCCAGGGAGTCGGCGTAAGACCAGGCGTCACGCAAGGCTGGGGAGAAAAAGTCCCAGACGAACAAGACCTGGGCCCCGGGCAGGGCCCCAGAAAGACCCTCCGCATCAGTCCACACCACATCGGCGTGATCCTCGAAATCCAAGGCGTTGTAGGGGGCGCTCGTGCCGGGTGCCGTGAGCACGACAACTTTCGGGCGACGCTGAGAGGGCTGGGACTGCGCTGTCTCTTCCATGGGCCCACTGTAAGACCCCGGAAGATTGTTGACAATAAGTCGATCTGTTGGGAAGAATGTGAGCCATGACATCTCTGAGCCCCGTACTCAAGCAGGCGACCCCCGTGGTCGTGGACCACGCCCTGGGCAGCTGGATCTATGGCACTGACGGCCGGGACTACCTGGACTTCACTACCGGCATCGGTGTCACCAGCACCGGTCACTGTCACCCCAAGGTGGTGGCGGCTGCTCGGGAGCAGGTTGGCAAGATCATTCACGCCCAGTACACGACCGTGATGCACCAGCCTTTGCTGCAGCTCACCGAGAAGCTCGGCGAGGTGCTTCCGGAGGGGCTGGACTCCGTGTTCTACGCCAACTCCGGCTCCGAAGCCGTCGAGGCCGCCATCCGTCTGGCGCGCATGGCCACGGCCCGGCCGAACATCGTCGTCTTCCAGGGTGGTTTTCACGGTCGCACCGTGGCCGCGGCCTCCCTCACCACGGCCGGCACGAAGTTCTCGGCCGGATACGCGCCGCTGATGGCCGGGGTGCACATGTCGGCGTTCCCCTACGCCTACCGCTACGGCTGGGACGAGGAGACCGCGGTGGCTTTCGCCCTCCAGGAGCTGGACTACCTGTTGAAGACCCGCACCGCGCCCAACGACACGGCGGCCTTCCTGATCGAGCCCGCCCTGGGCGACGGCGGCTACCTGCCGACCCCGCCGGCCTTCATGGAGGGGTTGCGGGAGCGTGCCGACCGGTACGGCATCCAGCTGATCTTCGACGAGGTGCAGGCCGGCGTCGGGCGCACGGGCAAGTTCTGGGGCCACCAGCACTCCACCGCCACTCCGGACATCATCATCACGGCCAAGGGCGTCGCCTCCGGCTTCCCCATCTCGGCCATCGCCGCCTCCACCGAGACCATGTCCAAGGCCTGGCCGGGCTCCCAGGGTGGCACCTACGGCGGCAACGCGGTCTCCGCCGCCGCCGGCGTGGCCACCCTCGAGGTGGTCAAGGAGGAGGGTCTGGTGGAGAACTCGCGGGTGCGCGGCGAACAGCTGCAGGCCGGGCTGATCCAGATCCAGGAGCGCTTCCCCGTGATCGGCAACGTCCGCGGCCTCGGCCTGATGCAGGGCATCGAGTTCACCGCCCAGGACGGCACCCCGGACGCCGCGACGGCCGCGGCCGTCCAGCAGGCCACCACGGAGCAGGAACTGCTTACCCTCACCTGTGGGCCGGAGGGCAACGTGGTGCGCCTCATCCCCGCCCTCGTGGTCACCGAAGAGGAAGTTTCCCTTGGGCTGGAGCGCTTCGAGGCCGCTGTGGCCGCTGTGGTCGGTGCTGTCCCTGCGGGCACGACGGGAGCCTGAAAGCACGCATGAGCGAAGCCACCGTTCCCGCCCTCCCCGACGTCGTAGCCTCTGGCACGGCAGCTACTGCCGCCCGCAGGGAGGCCGCCGTCGACCCCGCTGTGCTGGGCCTCCTCGCCGCGGCGGGGGTAGCGGCGGACTCCTCGCCGCGCCGGCTGGCCGAGTACGCCTATGACGCCTCCAACTATCGGGTGCCCCCGCTGGCCGTGGTGTTCCCGCGCACCGTGGAGGAGGTGCTGGCCGCGGTGGCGGCCTGCCGGGAGACCGGTACTGCGCTGATCGGTCGCGGCGGGGGCACGTCCATGGCCGGCAACGCCGTGGGCCCCGGGGTGGTGCTGGATTTCTCCCGCTACCTGAACCGCATTCACGGCATTGACGAGGCCTCGGGCACCGTGGACGTGGACCCGGGCGTGGTCCTGTCGGACCTCACTCGGGAGGTGGAGCGCGCCACCGGCAACCGTTCCACCTTCGCTCCGGACCCCTCCTCGAAGAACCGTGCGACCGTGGGCGGGGCCATTGGCAACGACGCGTGCGGCAACCACTCCGTGCGCTACGGTCGCACTTCCGACCATGTGGTGGAGATCGACGTTGTCACCACCGACGGCGCGCGGCTGACGGCCACCACCACGGGTCTGCGCGCCACCGATCCGTCCGACGACGCGTCGGCCGCCCGTGCGGCCGAGCTGACGGAGTCGCTGATGCGGCTGGCGCGGGAGAACCTCGCCGCCTTCCGCGTCGAGCTCGGCCGGATCCAGCGGCAGGTCTCCGGGTACCACCTGGAGAACCTGCTGCCGGAGAAGAAGTTCAACATGGCCCGCGCGCTGGTGGGCTCGGAGGGCACCTGCGCCGTGGTGGTCCGCGCCCGGATGAAGCTCGTGCCCAAACCTGCCAGCGCGCTGCTGGTGTGCCTGGGCTACGAGGACGTCGTGGAGGCCGCACGGGACATCACCACCATCCTCGAGTTCTCGCCGGCGGCGGTGGAGGGCACCGACGAGGCCATCGTGGAGACCATGCGGTTCCGGCGCGGAGCGGGCTCCGTGCTGGGCCTGCCCGCCGGACGGGCCTGGTTGTTCGTGGATCTCGACGGATCCGAGCCCGAGGCGGTGGCCGCCGAGGCCGACCGCCTGCTGACGAGGCTGGCCGAGAACGGCCGGCTCGTGGAGGGTCGGGCCGTGCCCGACCTCGTGGAGCGAGCCTCGCTGTGGCGCGTGCGCGAGGACGGGGCGGGTTTGTCGTCCCGGCTGGCCAGCGGCGGGGAGTCCTGGCCCGGTTGGGAGGACTCCGCCGTGGCCCCGGAGGACCTCGCGGACTACCTCGCGGACCTGCGCGTCCTGCTGGCCGAACACGACCTGGACGGGGTGATGTACGGCCACTTCGGCGCCGGGTGCATGCACATCCGCATCACCTTCGACCTGCGCACCGACGCCGGGCGAGAAGTCTTCCGCCGCTTCACCCACGAGGCCGCCGAGCTCGTGGTCCGCCACGGCGGGTCGCTGTCCGGCGAGCACGGGGACGGGCGCGCCCGCTCGGAACTGCTGCCGATCATGTACTCCCCGACGGTGCTCGCCGCCTTCGCCCGGTACCGCCGCCTGTGGGACCCCTCCGGGATCCTCAACCCCGGCTCGATGACGGCCCCGGACCCCATGGACGCCCACCTGGCACTGGAGGGCATCCCGGCGCGGGAGTGGCGCACAAGCTTCGATCTGCGCCCGGTCGGCAGCCACGGCGGCGGATCGCTGGTGGAGACCGACGACCCGGCCACCGCCCATGGCGCGGGCACCGACCCGTGGGTCCACGCCGTCCAGGGCTGCATCGGCGTGGGCCGCTGCCGCGCGGACACCGGCGGGGTCATGTGCCCCAGCTACCGGGCCACCCGGGACGAGAAGGACTCCACCCGCGGCCGGGCGCGGGTGCTCCAGGACATGGTCCGTGGTGCGGCCACCGTGCAGAAGGGCTGGCGATCGGAGGAGGTGCGGGAGGCCTTGGACCTGTGCCTGTCCTGCAAGGCCTGCGCCACCGACTGCCCGGCCGGGGTGGACATGGCCACCTACAAGTCTGAGTTCTTCGACCACTACTACCAGGGCCGACTCCGCCCGATCTCACACTTCTCCCTGGGCTGGCTGCCGCGCTGGCTCAAGCTCACCGGGCGGATCGCCCCGCTGGTCAACGCGGTACTGGCCACGCCCCTGGCCAAGGTCGCCGCCGTCGTGGGTGGGCTCACCACTAAGCGCACCATGCCGCGCTTCGCCGGGGCGAGAGAGTGGCGCCGGGAGGTCACGGCCGCCGGCGCGCAGCAGCCGGGCGCCGGTACCGCACTGCTGTTCGTGGACACCTTCACCCGGGGCTTCCGCCCCGAGGTGGCCGGTGCCGCCGCCCGCGTGCTCGCCGACTCCGGGGAGACCGTGGAGTGCTCCGCTGATGCCTGCTGCGGACTCACCTGGATCTCCACCGGCCAGCTGGGCACCGCCAAGAAGCTGCTGGCCCGGGCCGCGGAGACGCTCGACGACGGCACGGACCGCCCGATCGTGGTCGTGGAGCCCAGCTGTGCCGCGGCCCTGGCCAAGGACCTGCCCGAGCTCGTCCCCACGGAACAGGCGCGGCGGGTCGCCGCCCGTGTGCGCAGCTTCGCGGCGCACACGGCCGAGCGCGCCGCAGACGGGTGGACCCCGTCCCCGGCCCGTCCCGTGCCCGAGCAGGTGGTGCTGCAGACCCACTGCCACGAATACTCGGTGTTCGGTGCGGCCGGCCAGCGTGCCGCGCTCACCGCCGCGGGCGTAACCGACGTGGTCGACGCCACCGGCTGCTGCGGCGTGGCCGGCAACTTCGGCTTCGAGAAACAGCACTACGACGTCAGCATGCAGGTCGCCGAGAACGCCCTGGCACCGGCCCTGCGCGGCACGGGGGCCGAGACCGCCGTGCTCACCGACGGTTTCTCCTGCGCCATGCAGATCAACCAACTCGACGCCACCAGACCGGGCCTGCACCTGGCCCAGATCCTGGACCCGGGCCCGCCGCAGCCGGCCGCCTCCGACCGAACCCGCTCCACGACCCCGAAAGAGGACACCCCATGACCACCAACGTCAACGCCTCCCGTACCTCCCAGCAGGCCCTCGACGCCGTCGGCAAGGTCAGCACCGGCCTGTTCATCGACGGCCGGTGGAGCGAGGCCGCCTCAGGCAAGCGCTTCGACGTCGTGAACCCGGCCACCGAAGAGGTCATCGCCACGGTCGCCGACGGCGGCACCGAAGACGCCCAGCGCGCCATCGAGACCGCCGGCCGTGTGCAGAAGGACTGGGCGAAGACCCCGCCCCGGGTGCGCAGCGAGATCCTGCGCCGCGCTTACGACATCATCATGGCGCGCCAGGACGAGCTCGCCCTGATCATGACCACGGAGATGGGCAAACCCTTCGCCGAGGCGAAGGGTGAAGTGGCCTACGCCGCTGAGTTCTTCCGCTGGTTCTCCGAGGAAGCCGTGCGCATCGGCGGCGACCAGACCACCACCGGCGACGGCAAGAACCGCATCCTCGTGTCCAAGGAGCCGGTGGGCCCGTGCGTGCTGGTCACCCCCTGGAACTTCCCACTGGCCATGGGCACCCGCAAGATCGGCCCCGCCATCGCCGCCGGCTGCACCATGGTGTTCAAGCCCGCCAACCTCACCCCGCTGTCCTCCCTCGCCCTGGTGGACATCCTCGTGGAGGCCGGCCTGCCCGAGGGCGTGCTGAACGTCATCTGCACCTCCAAGGCCTCCTCCGTGGTGGGCCCGTGGATGTCCTCCGGCATCGCCCGCAAGATCAGCTTCACCGGTTCCACCGAGGTGGGCGTGCGCCTGCTCGAGCAGGCCGCCCAGCACGTGATGCGCTCCTCCATGGAGCTCGGGGGCAACGCCCCGTTCGTGGTGTTCGAGGACGCGGACCTGGACCGTGCCGTGGAAGGCGCCGTCGCCGCGAAGATGCGCAACATGGGCGAGGCCTGCACCGCCGCGAACCGCCTGTTCGTGCAGCGCTCGATCGCGGACGAGTTCTCGAAGCGGCTCGCCGCGCGCCTGGGCTCGCTGTCCGTCGGCGACGGCGCGCAGGACGGCACCGACGTCGGCCCCCTCGTCGAGGAAAAGGCCCTGGCCAAGGTGCAGGAGCTGGTGGACGACGCGGTGTCCAAGGGCGCCACGGTCGTCTGCGGCGGGTCCCGTCCGGACGGGCCCGGATACTTCTACTCGCCGACCGTCCTGTCCGACGTGGACCCCACCGCGCAACTCATGAACGAGGAAATCTTCGGCCCCGTGGCCCCCGTGATCCCGTTCGACACCGAGGAGGAGGTCGTCCGCATGGCCAACGACACCCCGTGGGGCCTGGTGGGCTACCTCTTCACCCAAGACATCGACCGCGGCTTCCGGGTGGGCGACGCCCTCGAGGTCGGCATGCTCGGGCTCAACACGGGCATCGTCTCCAACCCCGCGGCACCCTTCGGCGGCATCAAGGCCTCCGGGCTCGGCCGCGAAGGCGGCCGCGTCGGCATCGAGGAATTCCTCGAGACCAAGTACATGGCCGTTCCCCGCGGCTGACGCAACGGCCCGGTGCGCCGGGCCCCGCACGCGCGGGTGCTCCTCGCCCGACTGTCCTGGCCGGGCAAGGAGCACCCGCGCGTTTCAGGTACAACTGGATGCGTTCTCGTCTGCCCTCTGCCCGGTGCCCACCCGTGGGTGACTCAGGGGCGGGCGGATGGGTCGGTCGGTGTCGACTGGGCCAGGACCGGCTCCGGAGAGTCCCGGACGTGAGTGGTGCTCTTCTATCAGCCCTCGGAGGGACTCAGGCGGCCGATGGCGTCCTCCATGTGGTCCAGGAGCAGCCGATCGGCGCGCTCCACGTCGGATCGTCCGATCGCCTCGGCGATGCCCCGGTGCTCGTCCAGCCGGAAGATGTGGGAGTTGTACCGGCTCTCCAGCGCGGTGATGCACATACGGGTCTCCACCATGAGCGTGGTGTGCATCCGGGAAAGCCGGGCACTGCCGGCAAGGGCCACGAGCAGCGCGTGGAACTCCACGTCCGCCTCGGTGAGCGCGTCCGTGTCATTCTGCGCGACCGCAGCCGTCATCGTCCGCACCACCTCGAGGAGTCGTTCACCCGCGTGCTCAGCGTTGATCTGGATGACCCGTGTCGCGGCCGCCCGCTCCACGGCGGTGCGGGCCAGGTACATGTCCCGCACATCGTCGTCCGTCACCTCGATGACGAACACGCCCCGGTTCCTGATGCTGACCAGCAGACCCTCCTGGGTGAGTCGCTGCATGGCCTCCCGCAGGGGCCCGCGGCTCACACCCAGGCGGCGGCTGAGCTCGGCCTCGTTCAGCTGCTGACCGGGCACCAGGTCGCCCTCGCCGATGGCCCGGCGCAATTGCCGTGCGATGAGGGCAGGCGTCGTCTCCTGGACCACCGGTTGAAGTATGGGGCTGGTCATGGTGCCTCCGACCATAGGTAACCGTGCTGGACAAAAATATTGTTCACAATCATATCCCGAAGCGGACTAGAGCGAGGGCTGCACTGTGTCCCGATTTCGCCTCCCCTGCGGTGCTCCGCGCCTTCTGATGACCCGCTGGGCACCTTGACATTCCCCGTGCCCACCGCCTGTGACCTGCTCCGATACGCACGTCCGGGTGCCAGTTATGGGCAACCCTGCGGAGGAAGGGTATCGAGACTGCGGTAGCGGTCTCCAGGCTTATCCTCAACGGCTCCGGAGCCGGACCCACACCCCGCGGCGCGCCTCATGCCTTCTCCTTGTTGCCTAGCTCACATCAACACCATATGCTTCTTGTAGACAATCGTACGACGGGGGATGGTGATCACGTGTTTCCCAGTGCGCTCCCCGATGTGCCCATCCTGGACCGCTCGTTCACTGCTGACCGTGCGGCCGAGGTCCGGGGGCAGTCAGCCGATTTCAGGACGCTACTGCTGGGCTGTGGCCCATCGGCGACTGCCATGGAGGAGCATGCCCGTGCCGTGCGGACACCCGGCCCGGCCACGGGGACCTGGCGGGCGGCGGTGATCCGGGCCGGCGTGGTCTTCCCTTCTCTCTCGTGGTCTCTCAACCTGACGCCCCCGGACCACGTCGTCTCGGATGCCTTGCTCTTCGTTCCGCAGGGCGGAAAGACTCCCGCGACCACCCGGAGTGGCCCCATCGTGGTCCCCGTTCGACCAACTTCGACCTAGAAGGAAGACCATGACTGATTTGACGGAACTCACGGCGCTCGAGCTGTTGGACAGCTACCGCCGGGGCAGCTTCTCCCCGGTCGACGCCACGCGGGCCGTGCTGCGGACCATCGATGAGCTGGACGGTGCGGTGAACGCCTTCGTGTCCGTGGACCACGAGCAGGCCCTGCGCTCGGCCGCCGAATCGGAGAAGCGATGGCATGCGGGGGAGCCGCTGGGTCCCGGCGACGGGGTCCCCACGTCCATCAAGGACATCTTCTACACTCGGGGCTGGCCCACGCTGCGCGGCACCCGGCTCATCGACGCGAACCGGTCGTGGGAGGAGGACGCCCCCTGTGTGGCCCGGCTGCGCGAGACCGGTGCCGTGCTCCTCGGCAAGACCACCACCCCGGAGTTCGCGTGGAAAGGGGTCACCGACTCCCTGCGCCACGGCTCGACCGGCAACCCATGGGGCGCTGACCTGACCTCGGGGGGTTCCAGCGGCGGCAGCGCCACGGCCGTGGGTATGGGCATGGGGCCCTGGTCCGTGGGAACGGACGGCGGTGGCTCGGTCCGGATCCCTGCCGCCTTCACCGGCACGGTGGCGATCAAGCCCACCTACGGCCTCATTCCGATGTTTCCGGCCAGTCCCTTCGGCACGCTCGCCCACGCCGGGCCCATGACCCGCACCGTGGCTGATGCCGCCCTGCTGCTGGACATCATCACGGGCTTCGACTCCCGTGACTGGTCCGCCCTGCCGACGCCCACCTGGTCCTTCCTGGAAGAGCTTGAGGGCGGGGTCGGCGGCCTGCGCATCGCTTTTTCGCCCACACTGGGGTTCGGGCAGAACGATCCCGAGATCGAGCGGCTCGTCCGCCGCGCCGCCGAAAGGTTTGTGGAGCTCGGGGCCGTGGTCGAGGAGGTGGATCCGGGCATCCAGGACCCGGTCGAGGCCTTCCACACCCTGTGGTTCGCCGGTGCCGCAAAGGTCCTGGAGGGCTACGGTCCCGGCGCGATGGACGAGGTGGACCCGGGGCTGCGCCGCAGCATCGAGGAGCAGGGCGAGATCAGCGCCTCCGACTTCCTGGACGCCACGGCTGTGCGGATGGACCTGGGCGTGACCATGGGGCGCTTCCACGAAACCTATGACTTGTTGCTGACCCCCACCCTGCCGATCCCCGCTTTCCCCCGGGGCCAGGACGCGCCGGAGGGCTGGCACTCCCCGAACTGGACCAGCTGGACGCCGTATACCTACCCGTTCAACATGACCCAGCAACCGGCGGTGAGCGTGCCGTGCGGCCTCACCGGGGCGGGCCTGCCCGCGGGACTGCAGATCATCGGGCCCCGGCACGCGGACCGGATGGTGCTCCGCGCCGCCCAGGCATACGAGCAGGCGACCGCCTGGGGCACCCAGCCGCCCGCGCGGGCGGTGGTCAGCGGTGGCTGAGGGCCGCCTTGGTCCCGGAGCACCACTGCGTCGGATACCACGCGGCATCCGACCACGGCCGCGCACGAGGGGAGGGGGCAAGCACCCCTGACCCCGGTGCACCAAAAGCACCACGACACCTGACGAATTGTTGACCATCATTCACGCGGGCTGTTCCGTTCAAGGCAAGCCCAACACAACCGGGGCGCCAGCCGGTGCACCATCCGCACTCTTGGAGGATTCCATGAATTCACACCACGATCCTGGCCATTCCGGCGCCCGACAGGACGGCCTGCCCCGCAACCCGGCAACAGGACGGCCCGAACCGGACGCCAAGACGGTCAACCGCGCCGTCGCGGCCTCCGCCATCGGCAATGCCACCGAGTGGTTCGACTACGGCGTGTACGCCGTGTCGGTCGTCTACATCACCCAGAACTTCTTCCCGGGTGAGTACGGCACCATCCTGGCGCTGAGCACCTTCGCGTTCTCGTTCCTGGTCCGGCCTCTGGGCGGCCTGTTCTGGGGACCGCTCGGCGACCGCCTCGGCCGCAAGCGGATCCTCGCGCTCACGATCATCCTCATGGCCGGGGCCACGTTCTGCATCGGTCTGATCCCCTCGGTGGAGACCATCGGGATCGCGGCCCCGATCCTGTTGATCCTGCTGCGCGCCGTGCAGGGCTTCTCCACCGGTGGCGAGTACGGCGGCGCCGCGACCTTCATGGCCGAATACGCCCCGGACAGGAAGCGCGGCTTCCTCGGCAGCTTCCTGGAGTTCGGCACGCTGGGCGGCTTCGCCCTCGGCTCGCTCATCGTCCTGTCGGGTGAGGTGGTGCTGGGCAACGAGGCCATGAGCGAGTGGGGCTGGCGCATCCCGTTCCTGCTCGCCGGACCCATGGGCCTGGTCGGTCTCTACCTCCGGTCTCGGCTGGCGGACTCGCCCATCTTCCTGGAGCTGGAGGAGGCCGGGCACGCCGAGTCCTCCGCCGGGACGGCGCTCAAGGACCTGATCACCCAGTACTGGCGTCCCATGCTCACGATGACGGGTCTGGTGATCGCGCTCAACGTGGTGAACTACACCCTGCTGAGCTACATGCCGACCTACCTGGAGGGCCAGACCGGCATGGACTCCCGGACCGTGCTGACCATCATGTTCGTCGCACAGTTCGCGATGATGCTCGTCATCCCCTTCGCCGGGGCCCTGTCCGATCGGGTGGGGCGCAAGCCCATGTGGTACGTCTCGCTGATCGGGCTGTTCGTGCTGGCCATCCCCATGTACATGCTCATGGCCAACGGGTTCTGGTGGGCCCTTCTCGGGTTCGCGGTGCTCGGTCTGCTCTACATCCCGCAGCTGGCCACCATCTCCGCGACCTTCCCGGCCATGTTCCCCACCCACGTGCGCTACGCCGGCTTCGCGATCACCTACAACCTCGCCACGGCCGTCTTCGGCGGCACCGCCCCGCTCGCCAACGAAGCGCTCATCGAGGCCACCGGCACCCCGCTGGTCCCGGCGTTCTACATGATGGCAGCCTGCGTCGTCGGGCTCATCGCGGTTCGCACCATGAAGGAGACCGTCGGCGCGTCCCTGCGCGGCACTGAGATCCCGGAGACGAAGCCGCAGGACATCATTCGCGCCCGGGCCCGGGCCTGACCTTCCACCTGGAGACCCCCGCACCTCGATCCGAGGTGCGGGGGTCTCTGCCATCTCCACCCACGGGCCGTGACTGCCACCGGCGCAGCGCAGGGCCGTGACTGCCACCGGCGCAGCGCAGGGCCCCAGGCGCATCATCGACACGGGATGAGAGCTCGGGAGCACGGGAACGGCCTGTGCTGGACTTTGAGACGTGGTGCGGCGGGGGACGTGGGTGTCCCGGTGACGCCGGAAGTCCCCCGCAAGCCGGGAACTTCAGTCAGGCGCCGAGGAGCCGCAGCGCGGTGAGGGCGTAGGCGCGCGCGGCGAGGACCAGTTCGTCCACGCCCACGGACTCGTCGACCTGGTGGGCCTGGTCATTGAGGCCGCCGGGGCCCATCACCACCGTGGGGACGCCGTGGTCCCGGGCGATGAAGCCGCCGTCGCAGGCCGCGCTCCACCCGCCCACCGACGCGGGGCCGCCGAGGTCGGCGACGGCACCGTGCACGGCGGTGACCAGGGGGTGGTCGAGGTCCGTGCGGAACCCCGGCATGGCCATGGTGACCTCGATGTTCACGGAGATGCCGTCCCCCGTGATGCCGGCCGCGTCCACGGCCGCCACCAGGTCCGCGGCGAGCCGGTGCGGGTCCTCGTCGGGCATCAACCGGCGGTCGAGCCACACCCGGCAGGACGGGGCGACCATCGAGGTGGTGCGCCCGCCCTCGATCCGCCCGACGTTCCAGGTGCCCGCGCCCAGCAGCGGATCGAGGTCCTGCTGCCGGCGGTCGTGGTCGGCGCGGACGAGCTCGAGCACCCGGGCCGCGGCGTCGATGGCATTGCGTCCGTCCGCGGGCCGCCCGGAGTGCGCCGGCACCCCGGTGACCTCGAGCTCCAGGTAGGCGTCGCCACGGCAGCCCACCACCGTCTGGAGGTCGGTGGGCTCGGCGACCACGCAGCCGCGGAAACCCCGGCCGAGGCCTCGCCGTGTCAGGTGCCGGATCCCCAGGCCCAGGTCCTCCTCGTCCACGGTGCAGGCCAGCCGCACGGGCCCGCGCAGTTCCGCACCGGAGCGGCGTAGGGCGTCCATGGCCACCAGCACGGCCGCGAGCCCACCCTTCATGTCGGTGGCCCCCCGCCCGTAGACCCGGCCGTCCGCCACGACGGAGCGGAACGGCTCCCGGGTCCAGCCGGGCCCGGCGGGCACCACATCGGAGTGCCCGAGGAAGAGCAGACCGGGCCCGTCCCCGACCGGTCCGCCGGGGGCCAGCTCGACGTCCACGTTCGGCCGGCCCGGGGCGGCCGGGTCGATGCGGACCTCGAGCCCGCGGATCCGGCCGGCCTGTTCCAGGATCTGTACGGTGCGTTCCTCGGTGCCGCCGGGGTTCTCCCCGCCGGCGTCGACGAGGGCTCGGGTCAGCGCCACGACCTCGTCCGGGTCGATGAGGTCGAGGACGGCGTGCTCGAACTCGTGGGCAGTCTGCATGGTTCCTCCCGGACCGGGCTGCGCCCGCGTCGTCGTTCAGCGGTCGAGCTCCGCGCGGGCGATGTCCAGGGCGCGGGCCAGGCGCTGCAGCCCGACCTCCGTGCGCTCCGGGGTGGTCGAGGCGAAGCAGAGGCGGAAGGCGTCCTCGAACCGGCCCGAGGGGGACAGCGCCGGGCCGGGGATGAAGGCGACGCCCTCGGCGAGGGCGATCTCGAACAGCCGCGAGGTGGAGACCCGGGCGTCCTCGCCCTGAAGGGTCACCCAGAGGAAGAACCCGCCCTCGGGATCCGTGGTGGTCACCCGGGAGCCCAGGTGCCGGGCGATCGAGGCGTCCATGGCCTCCTTGCGGCGGCGGTACTCCGTGCGCAGACCGGCCAGGTGGTCGTCGTAGCCGCCCTGGCGCACGAAGCGCTCCACGATGTGCTGGGCGGGCACGTTCGTGCAGGTGTCCATGGCCTGCTTGCCGGCGATCAGCAGCTTGCGCAGCTTCGGGTCCGCGTCCACCCACCCCACCCGCAGGCCGGGGGCGAGGACCTTGGAGAAGGTCCGCACCGAGAACACCAGAGGGTCGTCCGGGCTGATCTCCCGGAAGCCCGGGACATCCTGGCCGGCGAAGCGCAGGCCCCCGTACGGGTCGTCGTCGAGGATCATCGATCCCCACCGATGGGCCAGCTCCAGGATGCGGACCCTTCGGGCCTCGCTGAGAGTGGTGCCGGAGGGGTTCTGGAAGTTCGGGATGGTGTAGATGACCCGCGGGGTCCGGCCGGATTCGGCCACCAGGGTCTCCAGGGCGTCCACGTCCATGCCGTTTCGGTCCATCGGGACCTCGAGGATGTCCGCGCCGTAGCTCAGGGCCGTGCCGGAGCCGTTCGTGTAGGTGGGGCTCTCGACCACCACGAGATCCCCGGGGTCCACGAACAGCTTGAACGCCAGGTCGAGACCCTGCATGCCCCCGGAGGTGATCACGAGGCGCTCGGGGCGGGTCGGCTCCGGGGTGGTCGAGTGGTGCTCTACCACCGTCTCGATCAGCCCTGGCTCTCCCTCGGTGGCCCCGTAGGTGAAGGAACTGTCGTCGAGCACCTCCGCGGCGATGCGGCGGAACTCGGCCGTGGGGATGACCTCGGCGGCGGGGGCGCCCATCGCGAAGCGGACGATGTCGTGGGACTGGGCGGCCAGCAAAGAGGTGGAGGAGTCGATGACAGAGCCGACAAGCCCGTCGGCCCGCCGGGCCAAGGGCAGCAACCCCTGGCCCGGGTCCCCACTGATCCCGTGAGTGGGCTTGACGGCGAGGTTCTCGACCGTGGTGAGGTGTGTGGTGGTGGTCGTCATGGGTTTCTCACTTCCTGATGAGTGCTCGGGGGAACGAGGTGAAAATCTCCACCCCGGTGCGCGTGACGCGCACGGACTCGGAGACCTCGTACCCGTACCCGGTCATCCACATGCCGCAGATGACGTGGAAGGTCATGTTCTCGGCCAGCACGGACTCGTCCTCCGTGCGGATACTGATGGTGCGCTCACCCCAATCGGGTGGATAACCGATGCCGATGGAGTACCCGAGCCGGCTGTGCTTCTCCAATCCGCGCTCGGCCAGCGACCAGTTCCAGGCCCTGGCCAGCTCCCGGACCGGCACCCCTTCGGCCACGGTGTCGAGGACGGCCTGCAGGCCCTCGCCCACGGCCGCCTCTAGGCGCAGCAGCTCGTCCGTGGGTGGACCCAGCATCACCGTGCGGGCCAAAGGGACGTGGTAGCGGCGGTGCGCGCCGGCCAGCTCCACGACCACGGCGTCGCCCTCCCGCAGGACACGGTCGGACCATGTCAGGTGCGGGGTGTCGGCGGAGGCACCCGTCGGCAGCATGGGCACGATCGCGGGGAAGTCGCCCCACGCGTCGTCGACGCCCTCGGCCTGGGCCCGGGCGATCTGGGCGGCCACCCGATTCTGCGGGACACCGGGTTCGATCGCGTCGATCGCGGCCTGCATCGCCGCCGTGGTGACCCGGGCCGCGGTACGCATGTACTGGATCTCGGCCTCCGACTTCACGGCCCGCACCCAGTTCACGAGCTCGAAACAGTCAACGAGTGTCCACTCCGGCAGCGCGTTGACCAGGGACCGGTATCCCTTGGGGGAGAAGAAGTGGGAGTCCATCTCGAGACCGACGCACCCGCGGGCGGCCGGGGCGATCTGGCCGCGCCGGCGCAGGTCGAAGGACACCCAGTCGAAGGGATGCAGATGGGGACGATGGACGTAGCGCTCGGGATAGCCGACGATCTGATCCGGGGGCAGCCACGAGGTGCGGAAGGCCCCGTTAGCGTCCATCTCCCGCAAATAGAGGAGCATCTCGCCCTGTGCCGGCACGAACAGCATCTGCGGGGTGTAGAACGACCAGGCATCGTAACCGGTGAGGTAGAAGATGTTCGCGGGATCCGTCACTATCAGGGCGCCGAGGCCCTGATAGTCCATGCGCCCGCGCACCATCACCAGACGCTGTGCGTACTCCTCAGCGGAAAAGAGAGACGCACGGACATCGGCGTTGCCCTGTCGATCCGGGACACCGAGGCCCAAGTCTGTGATGTTGCCGGGGCCAAGCTTCGAGGTGGTCATAGCTCATCATCAAATCTGTCGTTCTTATTGTCAACAATAGACGGCTGGTTATGCCTTGGGCGACCGGTGCGGAAGTCATGGTCGTAAAGCTCTGCTGAGTCCTTGCTCAGCCGACCCCATCAAAGTCCCGCACCCTTACTGGTGCTGCCAAGCGCGAGGAGCCTGGCCGATGGGGTTCACTTCAGTTCTATCCGGTCAGGCCGCGACCAGATCCTGCCGGTCGGTGTATTCCAGGCCGTGGGCCTCGCTCACGGAGCGGTGGGTGACCCGCCCGGCGTGGACGTTGAGCCCGGCGGCCAGAGCCGGGTCGGCGGCCAGCGCGGCCTCGGCGCCCTTGTCGGCCAGGGCCACGGCGTGGCGGAGGGTGACGTTGGTCAGCGCGTAGGTGGAGGTGTTCGGCACGGCCCCGGGCATGTTGGCCACGCAGTAGAAGACCGTGTCGTGGACGCGGAAGGTGGGGTCCTCGTGGGTGGTGGGCCGGGAGTCGGCGAAGCACCCGCCCTGGTCCACGGCGATGTCCACCAGCACGCTGCCGGGCTTCATGGCCGCCACCATGGCGTTGGTGACCAGCTTCGGGGCCCTCGCCCCGGGAACGAGCACGGAGCCGACCACGAGGTCGGCCTCGGTCACGGCGCGCTCGACCTCGTAGGCGTTGGAGGCGATGGTCGTGAGGCGCCCGGCGTACCGGTCGTCGAGCTGGCGCAGGCGGTCGACGTTGATGTCAAGGATGCTCACGTCCGCGCCCAGGCCCACGGCCATGGCGGCGGCGTTGGTGCCGGCCACCCCCGCGCCCAGGACGGTGACCTTCGCCGGGCGCACCCCGGGCACCCCGCCCAGCAGCACGCCCTTGCCGCCGGCCGGTGCGGTCAAGGCCGCGGCCCCGGCCTGGACGGCCAGCCGCCCGGCGACCTCGCTCATCGGGGCCAGCAGGGGCAGGCGCCGGTCCGCGGTCTGGACCGTCTCGTAGGCGATGGCGGTGACCCCGGCCTTCAGCAGTGCGGCCGTCAGCTCGGGTTCGGCGGCCAGGTGCAGGTAGGTGAACAGCACCAGACCCTCGCGGAAGCGGTGGTACTCGGAGGCCACCGGCTCCTTGACCTTCAGGACCATGTCGGCGCGGGCCCACAGCTCCTCCGCGTCGGCGAGGATCTGCGCGCCGGCAGCGGTGTAGGCGTCGTCGTCGATTCCCGAGCCGATCCCGGCCCCGGCCTCGACGAGGACCTCGTGGCCGTGGGCGACCAGCTCGTGCACGCCCGAGGCGGTGATGGCCACCCGGTACTCGTTGTTCTTCACTTCGCGGGGAACGGAGACAATCATGACGGACCTTCCAAAGAAACATGGACTAGATGAAGAAATTCTGTCGTATTCATGCCATCACTGGAGGTAGGATTGCAGATCCTTCGAGAGTTTGCGCCAAATCTACAGAATGGTAGAAAAGGTGACCCGCATCACACAACCCTCGCCGCAGGATCGACGCCGGCCCTACGAGCTCGACGACCTCGACCGTCGCCTGCTGGAACTGCTGCGAGCCAACGCGCGGATGACCAACCAAGCCCTGAGCGAGAACCTCGGGGTGGCCCCCTCCACGTGCCTGACGAGGATGAAGACCCTGCAGCGGGCCGGAGTAATCCGTCGCTTCACCATCGAGGTGGACCCCAAAGCATCGGGGCAGACCATCGAGGCGCTGATCAGCGTGCGCCTGCGCCCCGGAGCTCGCCAGCAAATGGCCGCCTTCGGCGAGAACTTGAAGAAGGTGCCGGAAGTTACCCAGTTCTTCTTCGTCGGCGGAGTGGACGACTTCCTGATTCACGTCGTCACGCGGGACACCGACCACATCCGCCAATTCGTGCTCGAACACCTGTCCTCGAACCCAATCGTGGCTGCCACCCAGACCAGTCTGATTTTCGAGCATGTGACAGGCCTCGATGCTCTCTGAATAACGCGCCACGACGACGGCAGGGCACGCCGCGCCTGCGCACAGGCAAGACAAAGTAGGTGTATCCACGAGCTTGGAAGCGGGTCAGCCACTATCACCGTGTCTTGCTATTTATGGCACAGCTATTGCGAGGCCGCCTGGTCCATGCGGACGTGCAATTAAGGATTCTCTGAGTGTCGCGTCAGCACTTCAGGGGCTCGACTCTACATATGACCTGTATTAGTCGCGGATTCGATTGAGGAATTGATCAGTCGACACTGATGCTGGTGTTTTGGTCGGTCAGGATGAGGTCCCATCCGGTGCTTCCGCGCACGACGGTGGCGTGCTTGATCGTGTCGTCACCATCCATCCAGTGCAGCGCGTGGCCGCTGACAGCGGCTTGGTAGCCGCACTGCCGGGCCACCCAGGCGCCTTCTGCCAATGCCTTGACGTGGCTTTCGGGCCAGGTCAAGTGAGCCACTGCTGCGCAGACGGCCACGACGAGACTACTCAGCATGGCCACCACACCCAGAATTGGGGGAAGCCAGGGGAGCCAGGTGAGGCCCACGGACAGGGGCATGCCGATCAGTGCGATCGCGGCTGGGTTGTTCCACCATGTCGGCTCCGGCGATCGGGGGGTTGGCGCGATGTTGGGAAAGACCCGCACCGTCGTGTCGGTGGTGGGACGGTGCGGGTCGTCGAAGGACTGCTGCAGGCTCACAGGGGGCTCCAGAGGGCAAACGGGAACAAATGCAGATGGCGATGGGTCAAGGAAGCACGAGGATGATGGCGGCCAGCGGCACGGTGGCTGGCACGGACCCTCCCTTTCGGTTTATCACCGACTGCGGCCAAACTCCTCAGCGGGAGAACGTTGGTTTGCTCACACGCACCGGCCGGTCTGACCGACCCCTAGTCTCAGCATCGGTGCTTGAACAAACCGGCGTCGAGGCCGGGAAGGTGGGACGGGACCAGAGCGACCATGCCATCCCGGACCGGGCACCGAATTCCCGCTTGCGGCTCAGCCCACCGCTTTACATATGGCCCGTTAGCGGCGGACCGTGCTGCGGTAGAGGTTCGTTTTCCGAGACGTCTTCTCGTATGGATGGGGAGGAAAGGAGCAGGGCCCGTCCCGAGATCCGGGACGGGCCCTGGCGGGCGGAGAGGGTCAGGAGCGCTGTTTGAGGGCGTCCCGGATCTCGGTGAGGAGTTGCACCTGGGGGTCGGCCTCCTCGTCGGCGGGGGCGATGCCCAGGCGGCGGTTGCGGGCCTCGATCATCTTGTTCATGGGCAACACGATCGCGAAGTACACGGCGGCGGCCACGAGCAGGAAGTTGACCAGGGCGGTGAGCAGCACCCCGAACCGGATGTCGTTGCCGTTGAGTGTGATCATCGCGAACGAGTCGAAGTTGGGTGAGCCCACCAGCGCCGAGATGGCGGGCATGAGCACGGACTCGACGAGGGCGTTGACGACCTGGGCGAAGGCGGCACCGATGATCACGGCGACGGCGAGGTCCAGGACGTTGCCCTTCATGATGAATTCTTTGAATCCTCTAAGCATGCGCCCAGACTATCGGCGCTGAGCCCACCGAGAACCCCGCCGCCCTAACCTATTGAGACCGTATCGATGTCCTTTTAGACGCTGCTAGCGGCACATCGGTCCGAATGCTCAGCGCCGCCTGCCCCTGGGTGCCTTGTGCCCACCGCCTGGGGGCGGGCAGTGCTGGAGTCGTGTGGGAACGACCCGTTGTGGAGGCCCGCAAGGGGCAGGGGGCTGGTCGGTCGAGTGCTCGGTGGCGGCCGCCTCGAGGGGTGCGCACGAGTGGGCCGGTCGGACACCTGGGCGCCGCATCCCGTGCCGGGAAGGGAAACCGGCTCCTCGAACTGAAGGTCGACGTCACGACGCGGGCCTCGGGCCCCACATGGGGTCCGAGGCCCGCGACAACACGTGCGGATCAGTTCTGCTGATCCTCAGGGTTCTGCTCGCCGACCAGACCTCCGGCGTGTTCCTGGGCCTGGTCCACCTGGTCCTGGAACTTGTTGCCGGTGTGCTCATCGACCATGTCGCCGCCGCCCTGGATGCCCTGCTCCACCTTGTCCGGGTTCTCGCTGGCGAAATTCTTGGCCTTGTCCGCAAAGCCTCCGAGATCCACCATGGTGACTCCTTCCTCGATCGGTCAGGGCGAAATCGTCTCCGCCCGGGAACTCGTCCAGCCTGGAACAAGGCCCCGACCCGAGTCAATCGATAGTGAACAGACACGGCGACCTGTTTTGCGCGAGCGAAGGGCCCCGGGGCGCGAAAGTTGCCAGACAATGGGAACTGTCGCGCGACAGTCCGACAAGCGGTGGAGGGGGGGCGGTCAGCGCGACTCCGGACTCCTGCCGTGAATCATCACCGGGCTGTTGTGCCGGCCTCCGACAGGAACCGGGCGAAGCCAGCAGACCCGATCGTGATCGGCACGAACGGCTGGGCTTCCACGAGGGCTGGGGCACCGTCACCAGACTGCCGCCCGAGCTCGTCGAGCCACGGACCTAGACCCACGCCCACCGAAGGGAGAAGACGATGAAGCTGACCGTCACCGAGTTCGTGAGTCTCGACGGGGTGTCCCAGGGCCCGGGATCACCCGAGGAGGACACCAGCGGTGGGTTCACCCAGGGGGGATGGCTGGTCCCCTACCTGGACGAGGCGTTCATCAACCGCGCCGCGCAGTGGTTGGGCCAGGCCGAGGCACTGCTGCTGGGCCGGCGCACCTACGACGCCTTCGCCAGGGACTGGCCGAAGATCACCGACCCGAACGATCCCTTCACCGAGCTCATGAACAGCCTGCCGAAGTACGTCGCCTCGCACACCTTGACCACCGGCCCGTGGAAGCCGACCACGGTCCTCTCCGGCGACGTTGCGGCCCAGATCGCAGAACTCAAACAGCAGCCCGGGGCCGAGCTTCAGATCCACGGAAGCGCTCGACTGGCCCAGTCTCTGCTGGCCGCAGGACTGATCGACGCACTCCGGCTCGTGGTGGCCCCGGTCGTCCTCGGCCACGGGCGCCGCCTCTTCCCCGACGGTGGCGCGCCAGCGCGCCTGCAGCTGGTCAGCAATCAGACCACCCCGGGCGGGCTCGCCCTCCAGGTCTATGAACGGACCGGGCTCCCGGCCTACGCGACCTACACGGGCGTGTCGAACCTGGCCTGAGGACAACGATCACCCGCGCACCCGTCCGCAGAAGCCGTAGCCGTACCCGAGCCACGGCACGGTCGGTTCGCGGTCAGCCATCGGACTACCTCGACGCGCGACGGCACAGCGGGACCGCCGCACCGGAAGGTGTCAGGTTGACCTGACCTATGGTTTGGTTGCCAGTCGTGGTCGCTAGCTTCCAGCGGTGGTGAGTGCCTGCGGCGTTCGAGCGAGGTCGTATTCGTGCGGGGTGGCGTACTCGAGTGCGGAGTGTCGGC
>NZ_PDDL01000149.1:0-6376 GCF_020833785.1 Kocuria sp. CCUG 69068 | reverse complement strand
CGCCCTCCCGGGCCTCGACACCGTGGTGACCCGCGGCCTCGTGGGGCGCGCCGGGGGAGACGTCCGGGCGCTCGCCGCG
This sequence comes from Kocuria sp. CCUG 69068, assembly GCF_020833785.1. Taxonomy (NCBI): domain Bacteria; kingdom Bacillati; phylum Actinomycetota; class Actinomycetes; order Micrococcales; family Micrococcaceae; genus Kocuria; species Kocuria sp. CCUG 69068. Next base: position 6,297 of record NZ_PDDL01000149.1, on the reverse strand, counting down.
GCCCCGGCCTGAGCCGTCCGCGGCCCGGGCCGCAGCGGCCGGGCACGAAGAAGCCCCTCACCGGCGTCTCCGCCGGTGAGGGGCTCTTTCGTGGATGGTGCGCCCGAAGGGATTCGAACCCCCAACCTTCTGATCCGTAGTCAGATGCTCTATCCGTTGAGCTACAGGCGCATCGGCGTCCCGGCGTCACCGCCGTTCAAACCGGACATCACTCTACATGCGGCCCCCGGCTGCGCAAAATCCGGGGGCGCCCCGCCCGGCACCCGGCGCGACGGGCCGCGGCGCGCGTAACCCTGCTGGGGCGGCCGGGGCCGGGGCGATACGATGGACCCACATCACAGTAGAGACCGGCCGCCCACCTCCACGCCGCTCACTGTGGGCCCGGTGACACCGGGTCGAGTGTTCGACGACGAGCACCACCACGAGAGCCCCGGGCGGTCGGCGGACGGCCTCAACGAGGAGACATGTCAATGGCTGACAACCCCACTGCAACGACGGAGACCACCGGGCTGAACGAGGCTGTGAAGGACGCGCTGGACAGCGCGCCCACCACCCATGCGCACCTCCTCTCGTGGGTGCGGGAGATGGCGGAGCTGACCCAGCCGGACCGCATCCACTGGGTCGACGGCTCGGAGGCCGAGTGGACGCAGCTCACCGACGAGCTCGTGGACGCCGGCACCTTCGTCCGCCTGGACGAGGAGAAGTTCCCCAACTCCTTCGCCGCGTTCTCGGACCCGGACGACGTCGCCCGGGTCGAGGAGCGCACCTTCATCTGCACCAAGACCGAGAAGGGGGCGGGCCCCACCAACAACTGGGAGGACCCGGAGGTGATGCGCAGCTCCCTGCGCAAGAAGTTCCGCGGCGCCATGCGCGGGCGCACGATGTACGTCATCCCCTTCGTCATGGGCCACCTGGAGGCCTCGCGGCCGAGCTACGGCGTGGAGATCACCGACTCCGCCTACGTGGTGTGCTCCATGCGCATCATGGCGACCATCGGCACCCCGGTGCTGGAGAAGATGACCGAGCAGAACGGCTTCTTCGTCGAGTGCCTGCACTCCCTGGGCGCCCCGCTGGCCCCGGGCGAGCAGGACGTGCCCTGGCCCTGCAACCCCGCCAAGTACATCGTGCACTTCCCCGAGGACCGGGCCGTCTGGTCCTTCGGCTCCGGGTACGGGGGCAACGCCCTGCTCGGCAAGAAGTGCTACGCCCTGCGCATCGCCTCCGCCATCGCCCACGACGAGGGCTGGCTGGCCGAGCACATGCTCATCCTCAAGGTCACGAACCCCGAGGGCAGGAGCCGGTTCATCTCCGCGGCCTTCCCCTCGGCCTGCGGCAAGACCAACTTCGCGATGCTCGAGCCCACGCTCGAGGGCTGGAAGGCCGAGATGGTCGGCGACGACATCTCCTGGATCCGCTTCGGCAAGGACGGCCAGGCCCGGGTGACCAATCCGGAGGCCGGTCTGTTCGGCGTGGCTCCGGGCACGGGGTGGCCCACCAACCCCAACGCCATGCGCGCCATCGCCCGGGGCAACACGATCTTCACCAACGTGGCGCTCACCGACGACGGCGGCGTCTGGTGGGAGGGCATGACGGACGAGACGCCCGAGCACCTGACCGACTGGAAGGGCCGCGACTGGACCCCGGAGAGCGGCCGTCCCGCCGCGCACCCGAACTCGCGCTTCTGCACCCCGATCAAGCAGGCCGACATCCTCGCCCCCGAGTACGACGACCCGGAGGGCGTGCCGCTGTCCGCGATCGTCTTCGGCGGCCGCCGCAAGACCACCATCCCGCTCGTGTCCCAGTCCTTCGGCTGGGAGCACGGGGTGTTCCAGGGCGCCACGCTGTCCTCGGAGACCACCGCCGCCGCGAAGGGCGCCGTGGGCGTCGTCCGGCGCGACCCCATGGCCATGCTCCCGTTCATCGGCTACAACGCCAACGACTACCTCGAGCACTGGGTCGAGGTCGGCGAGCGCATCGGCGAGGACGACATGCCGAAGGTCTTCTACGTCAACTGGTTCCGCCGCACCCCGAGCGGCGGCTTCGCCTGGCCGGGCTTCGGCGAGAACTCCCGCGTGGTCAAGTGGATCTTCGACCGCCTCGAGGGCACGGCCGGCGGCCGGGAGACCCCGATCGGCATCGTGCCCACCAAGGAGGACCTCGACCTCACCGGCCTGGACGTCTCGGACGAGGAGCTCGAGGCCGCCCTCAAGGTCGACGTCGAGGAGTGGCGGGCCGAGCTGCCCAGCATCGACGAGTGGTTCCACCGGCTCGGCCACGTGCCCGAGCCCATCCTCGAGCAGCGTGCCGGGCTGGAGGACCGCCTGAACCAGGCGTGATCCCCGTCCCGGGGTGCTGCGGCGCCCCGGGGCCGGCGGTCGGACGAGGGGTCTCCCGTGCCGGGAGGCCCCTCGTCCGTGTCCGCCGCCCGCGTGGGACAATGGGGGCGCTCCCGCGGCCGGCCGGGACGCGCGAGGTCTCGGAAGGAGCCGCCATGAGCGACCGGAGGACCCCGCCGTGCGGCTGACCGCGTTCTCGGACATCGCCCTGCGCGTCCTGCTGCTGACAGGAGCCGTCCCCGAGGGGGAGAAGCTCACCACGCGCGCCATCGCCGAGGGCGTGGGCGCCCCCTACCACCACGTGACCAAGACCGTGGGCCGGCTGAGCGGGCTCGGGCTGCTGGCCTCGAGCCGCGGCCGCACCGGCGGGGTGTCGATCACCCCCGCCGGCCTGGACGCCACCGTTGGCTCGCTCCTGCGCGAGCTGGAGGCGGGCTCCGCGATGGTCGAGTGCGAGTCGGCCGGCGGCGACTGCCCGCTGGACCGCGGGTGCCGGCTGCGCCGCGCCCTCGCGGACGCGCGGGAGGCCTTCTACGGCGCGCTCGACGACGTGCGGGTGCGGGACCTCGTGAGCGAGCGGCAGGTGGGCCCGGTGCTGGTGTCCATCGGGCTGCGCCCGCCCGAGCCGCCGGCGGCCACCGCGGGGGGCGCGCCGCCGCCGATGACGTAATCAAGCATTTGAGATGCTACTTTTGAGGAGTCATCCACCGGCTCCCCAGGAGGCAACCGTGCTGTCCGACCAGTCCCGTCCCGTCATCGAGCAGACCATCGGCGTCGTCGCCGAGCGCATCCCGTTCATCACCCCCGAGTTCTACCGGTCCATGTTCGAGGCGCGCCCCGATCTGCTGGACGGCATGTTCAGCCGCTCCAACCAGAAGAACGGGACCCAGGCGCAGGCCCTCGCCGGCTCCATCGCGATGTTCGCCTCCTGGCTGCTGACCCACCCCGAGGGCTACCCGGACGAGCTGCTCTCCCGCGTGGCGCACAAGCACGCGTCCCTGGGCGTGCTGCCCCAGCACTACCCGATCGTCCACGAGCACCTCTTCGGCGCGATCGCCCGGGACCTCGGCGACGCCGCGACGCCCGAGGTCGTGGCCGCCTGGGACGAGGTGTACTGGCTGATGGCCGACGCCCTGATCAAGATCGAGGAGGGCCTCTACGCGGGCCAGGCGAACAGCGTGGTCTTCGCCCCGTTCCGGGTCGCGGCCAAGGAGCAGACCGGGACCACCACCACGGCGATCACCCTCGAGCCCGCCGACGGCACCCCGATGACCCCCGCGGTGGCCGGCCAGTACGTGACCGTCGAGGTGCGGATGCCCGACGGCGTGGACCAGCCGCGGCAGTTCACGCTGGTGCCCGGGCCCGAGGGGACCCGCCGGATCGCCGTGCGACTCGACGAGCGCGGCGAGGTCACCCCGGTGCTCTGCCACGACGTGCAGGTGGGCGACGTCCTGCGGGTCTCCAACCCCTACGGGGACGTGGTGCTCCCGGAGGGGGAGGGGCCGCTCGTGCTGGCCTCCGCCGGCATCGGCGTGACCCCCATGCTGGCGTTCCTGGACCGGCTCGTCCGCCAGGAGTCGCAGCGGCAGGTCCTCGTCCTGCACGCCGACCGCTCGGCGGAGGACTGGGCGCTGCGGGAGCTGCACGAGATGCTGGTCGCCGAGCTGCCCCACGCCCGCCTGGAGACCTGGATGGAGACCCCGGGGGACGGCGACCACGACGGGTTCATGGACCTCGGCGCCGTGCGGATCCCGGCCGACGCCCAGGTGGTGCTGTGCGGCCCGCTGCCCTTCATGCAGGCCGTCCGCTCCGCCGTGATCGCCCAGGGCGTCCCGGGGCGCAGCGTGGCCTACGAGATCCTGGGCCCGGACCAGTGGATGCTCCACGACGAGGCGCGCGAGACCGCCGCGGTCTGAGCGCCCGCAGCGCACGGGGCCCCGCCGGACGGCTCGTCCGGCGGGGCCCCGTTGCGTGCCGGGGTCTCAGACGCGCACGATGTCCAGCACCCGGTCCCGGACCCGCTCCATCGTCGCCGGGTCCTTCGCCTCGACGTTGAGGCGCAGGAACGGCTCGGTGTTGGAGGGGCGCAGGTTGAACCACCAGCCCTCGTCCGGGCAGCTGAGCGTGGTGCCGTCCAGCTCCTCCACGCTCACGTCCCGGCCGGCCAGGGCGTCGACGACCCGCCGGACGGCACCGGCCTTGTCCTCCACCGTGGAGTTGATCTCACCGGAGGCCGCGTACGGGTCGTACTGGTGCATCAGCTCGCTCAGCGGCCCGTCCTGCTCGCCCAGCGCGGCCAGGAGGTGCATCGCGGCGAGCATCCCGGTGTCCGCGTTGAAGAAGTCCTTGAAGTAGTAGTGCGCGGAGTGCTCGCCCCCGAACACGGCGCCCTCCTCGGCCATGACGGCCTTGATGAACGAGTGGCCCACCCGGGTCCGCACGGGGCGGCCGCCGCGGGCGGTGACCAGCTCGGGCACGGCGCGGGACGTGATGAGGTTGTGGATGATCACCGGGTTCTCCACGCCCTCCGCCCGGGCGCGCTCGATCTCCCGCTCGGCCACGAGCGCGGTGACGGCCGAGGGCGAGACGGCCCCGCCCTGCTCGTCGACCACGAAGCAGCGGTCGGCGTCGCCGTCGAACGCGATGCCCAGGTCCGCGCCGTGCTCGCGCACGGCCCGCTGGAGGTCCACGAGGTTCTCCGGCTCGAGCGGGTTGGCGGGGTGGTTGGGGAACGTGCCGTCCAGCTCGAAGTACAGGGGCACGACCTCCAGCGGCAGCGGCTCCAGCACGGCGTCGCCCAGCACCGCGGGAGTGGTCAGCCCCGCCATCCCGTTGCCGGCGTCGACCACCACCTTGAGCGGGCGGGTCCTGGACAGGTCCACCAGGGAGCGCAGGTACTCCGCGTAGCCGGTCAGCACGTCCCGCTCGGTGACCGTGCCGGGGACGGGGGCCTCCGGGACCGCTCCGTCGTCGAGGTAGCGCTGGGCGAGGTCGCGGATGTCGTAGAGGCCCGTCTCGGAGGAGACCGGGACGGCCCCGGCCTTCGACATCTTCATGCCGTTGTACTCGGCGGGGTTGTGGCTCGCCGTGAAGGTCACCCCGGCGGCGCCGAACGTCCCGGACGCGTAGTACAGCTCGTCGGTGGAGATCAGCCCGATCTTCACGACGTCCGCGCCGCGGCGGACCGCGCCCTCGGCGAAGGCGTCCACGAACTCCGGCGAGGAGGGGCGCATGTCGCCGCCCACCAGGACCGTCAGGCCGGCGAGGCCCAGGACGTCCACGAACGCGGCGCCGGTGGCCCGGACCGTCTCCGCGGTGATGGACTCGCCCACGATGCCGCGCACGTCGTAGGCCTTGAACGAAGCTGAGAGATCGATAGTCACAAGGGGTGATCTTAGGCCACGGGCGCTCCCGGGTGCCGCGGGGCGCGGGCGGTCCTGTGATTGGATGACGAGCATGGTCGAGATCCTCCGCATGCGCAATCCCGTCCAGCACTATGCGTGGGGCTCCCGCGAGGTGCTGGCCCGCCTCCAGGGCAGACCCGTGCCGAGCCCCGAGCCCGAGGCCGAGCTGTGGGTCGGCGCGCACCCCTCCGCGCCCTCCGTCGTCGTCCGGGACGGCCGGGACGAGCCGCTGGAGGGCCTGCCGTTCCTGCTCAAGATCCTGGCCATCGACGCCCCCCTGTCCATCCAGGTGCACCCCTCGCCGGAGCAGGCCGAGGCGGGCTTCGAGCGCGAGCAGCGGGCGGGGATCCCGCTCGACGACCCGCGGCGCAACTACAAGGACCGCTCCGCCAAGCCCGAGACCGTCGTGGCCCTCACCGACGTGGAGCTGCTCACGGGGGTGCAGCCGGCGGACCGGCTGCGCGCCACCGCCGCGCGCCTGGGGCTGGACTGGCTGCGCGACGCCGCCGCCGGCGGGCGCCCCGTGCTGCCGGCCGTGCTGACGCTCGACGACGCCG
>NZ_PDDL01000148.1:0-6393 GCF_020833785.1 Kocuria sp. CCUG 69068 | reverse complement strand
CAGCGCGTCCTCCGCGGTCCCGCCGGGCCCCGTCTCCCGGGGTGCGGGCTCGGGGCGGACGCGCGCCAGCCCGTGCCGGGCGTCCTCGGCGCCGTCGTCGGTGACGGCGGTGGCGCGGGTGCGGGCGGGAGCGTCGTCGTCGTCCTCGCCACCGCGGGGGAGCGGGCGGCCGAAGGTGTCGAGGGCGTGCAGGGCGGTCTCGCGCTGGGTGAGGTGCTCGAGCACGGCGGCCGTGAAGGACACGGCCCACTCGAACTCGGCGGTGCTGGGGAGCACGCCGGCCCACAGGCGCTCCCCGGGCCAGGAGGTCTCGTCGCGGTCCAGGACCAGGGTCAGGCGGCGGGTGCTGCGGGGGTCCTCCTGGCGGACCATCAGCCGGCCGTGCTTCGCGGAGGCGGCCCAGTGCACCCGGCGCATCGGGTCGCCGTGCCGGTACTCGCGGGTGGTCACGTTGTCCGGGCCCGGCTGCGGCTGCGCCGTCCGGGACGGGTCGGTGCCGGACTCCCGCAGCCGGTCGGCGCTGATCTCCGGCAGCTCCACGGGGTCCGGGGCCACGTGCAGGGACGTGCGCTCGGAGGCGTCCAGCAGCTCGGCGGCGAGGCCGAACGGGTCGGCCACCCGCACGGTGGCCGGCCCCAGCGCGTACACGCCCCGGCGGCGGGGGCGCACGGTGTAGGCGGCGGGCTCCCCGCCGGCCTCCACGACCAGCTCGCGGTCCCCGCCCAGCGGCTCCGGGACCGTCTCGTGCACGGCGACCGCCCCGGTGACCGTCCCGCCGCGGCGGGTCCAGTGCCGCACGCGCAGCCGGACCACGGCGGAGTCCCCGGCCGTCACCAGCGCCGGGTCCACGCCGCGCTTGAGCAGCACCCTGGGCTTCACCACGTACAGGGACAGGGCGGCGAACAGGGGGGCGCCGCCGAGGAACAGGGCCAGCGCCAGCACGTCCTTGCGGCCCAGCCAGGTGGCCAGCAGCAGGCACAGGGCGCCAGCCCCCAGGAAGGCCCAGCCGCGCCCCGTGAACCGGGCGCGGGAGTCCACGGGCTGCTCCGCCCGCTCGCCCTCCGCCGTGCGCCCCGGCGCCGGCCGGCGCCTCATCGGGTCCGGGGGGTGTGCTCGGCCGGGACCCGCACCTCGTCCAGCACCGCTCGCACCAGCTCCTCCGCGGAGTCGGTGCCGGCGCGGCGGTCCAGGATCAGGCGGTGGGCGAGCACCGGCACCGCGACCGCCCGCACGTCGTCGGGCAGCACGTACTCGCGCCCGCTCAGGGCGGCCTCCGCGCGGGCGGCGGCCTGCAGCTGGAGCAGCGCCCGGGGGCTGGCGCCCAGCCGGATCTGCGGGTGCGAGCGCGTGGCCTGACCCAGCGCCACGATGTAGGCGCGCACCGCGTCCGAGACGTGGATGCCGCGCACGTGCGCCACCAGGCGGGCAGCGTCCTCGAGGGAGACCACCGGCTGCAGGCCCTCCAGCGGGGAGCCGCCGCCGTGGTCGGTGAGCATCGTCATCTCCGCCGCGGTGTCCGGGTAGCCCATCGAGATCCGGGCCGTGAACCGGTCCCGCTGCGCCTCCGGCAGCGGGAACGTGCCGTCCATCTCCACGGGGTTCTGCGTGGCCACCACCATGAACGGGGTCGACAGCCGGTAGGTCGTGCCGTCCGCCGTGACCTGGCCCTCCGCCATGCACTCGAGCAGCGCGGACTGCGTCTTGGCCGAGGCCCGGTTGATCTCGTCCCCGATCACCACGTTGGCGAACACCGGGCCGGGCTTGAACTCGAACTCGCGCCGGGCCTGGTCGTAGACCGAGACGCCCGTGATGTCCGTGGGCAGCAGGTCCGGGGTGAACTGCACGCGCGAGACCGTCCCGCCGATCGCGGTGGCCAGCGTGCGCGCCAGCATCGTCTTGCCCACGCCCGGCACGTCCTCGACCAGCAGGTGCCCGCCGGCCAGCAGCACGCTCAGGGCCGTGCGCGCCGCCTCCGGCTTGCCGTCGATCACCGCGTTGATCCGGTCCAGGATCGCCTGCGTGTACTGGGGGAAGGACTCCATGGTCTCCTCGGCTTCCTGCTCGCGTCTGCAGCTCCCAGTATGTCTGCCCGGGCCCAGCTCGTAGATTGGTCGGTGCCCGCGTGTTTCCCGTCGGCTCTCCCGTCCGCTGTCCCGTCCTCTTTCCCGATCCGCTCCCCGAGACCTCCTGAGGTGCCGCCCGTGACCGACCCCAACGCCACCCTCCTCGCCGCCTCCCTGTGGCCCGACCCCGCCGCCCGCCCCGCTCCCGCCCCCGGCGCGGCCCCCGCCGCCTACGAGCCCGAGCACTACGCTGTGCCCGAGGACGTCCTCGCGGGAGAGGGCACCCGGCGCCGCTCCGCCCAGGCCGACGACGGGCGCCGCCGCAACCTCTCCTACCCGCCCGCCCCGGAGCCGCTGCCGCACCCGGTGGCCGACAACCACACCCACCTCGACCTGCAGGACGGCCGGGTCCAGGTCTCGGTCCGGGACGCCGCGGACGCCGCCGCCCTCGCCGGGGTGGGCGGCCTCGTCCAGGTCGGCTGCGACGTCCCCTCCTCCCGCTTCGCCGTGGCCGCCGCCGAGGCCGACCCCCGGGTGCTGGCCGCCGTGGCGCTGCACCCCAACGAGGCGCCGAAGCTCGCGGCCGCCGGGACCCTTGACGAGGCGCTCGCCGCGATCCGTTCCCTGGGGGAGCACGAGCGGGTCCGGGCCTTCGGCGAGACAGGTCTCGACTACTACCGCACCGAGGGAGAGGGGCGGGAGCACCAGAAGCGGTCCTTCCGGGAGCACATCCGCTTCGCCCAGGAGACCGGCAAGGCGCTGCAGATCCACGACCGGGACGCCCACGCCGACGTCGTCGCCGTCCTGCTGGAGGAGGGCGCCCCCGAGCGCACCGTGTTCCACTGCTTCTCCGGGGACGAGGAGCTCGCGCGCACCTGCAACGAGCACGGCTGGTACATGTCCTTCTCCGGGACCGTCACCTTCAAGAACAGCCACGACCTCAAGGCCGCGCTGCGCACCGCCCGCCCCGAGCTGGTGCTCACCGAGACCGACGCGCCGTTCCTCACCCCCCACCCGTACCGGGGCCGGCCCAACGCCAGCTACGTGGTCAACTACACGGTGCGCGGCATGGCGGGCATCCTCGAGCAGGAGCTCGAGCCGCTGTGCGAGCGCCTCTGGGCGAACACCTTGGAGGTGTACGGCCCCTTCTGACCCGCGGCGCCCCCGTTTCCCCTCACTCGCGCTCCCGCCCCCGCCGAGTCCCCCGTGTGCTCGCAGTTCCCCCCGATCGATCGGGGGGAACTGCGAGCACACGGGGGACTCGGCGCAGCTCGACTCCTTCTCCCCACCCAGAGTGGGCCGGTGCCCGTGTCCACACCGGCCGGTCGCGTCGTCCCGGCGGGAGGCAGGCGCTGCTATCCACGAGGCATGATCGAGCTCCAGAGCACCGCCGACCTCCTCGACCACGGCCTCAGCAGCCACGAGGTCCGCCGCCGGGTGCGGGACGGACGGCTGCAGCGCATCCACCCCGGCTACTTCGTGGACACGCGCCGGTACCGCGAGCTGTCCCCCGAGCAGCAGGTGCTCCTGAAGCACCGGGCCTACGCGCGGGCGGCACACGTGACCCCGGTGTTCTGCCTGGCCTCGGCGGCCGTGGTGCACGGGCTGGGGCTGCGACGGGTCCCGTCCCGGATCCACACGGTCTCGCCGCCGGAGCGCGGCACCCACCACGGCTACACGTCGGTCGTCCGCCACGAGGCCGTCCTGGCTGCCGCGGACGTCGTGGCGGTGGACGGACTGCGGGTCACCTCGGCGGAGCGGACCCTGCTGGACTGCGCGAGGCTGCTGCCGTTCACCGACGCCGTGGTCATCGCGGATCAGGCCCACCATGTGGGCGTGTCCCGGTCCCGCCTGGAGAAGCGCCTCCCGCAGTGGGCCGGCCGGCGCGGGGTCAGGCGGGCGCGGTCCGTGCTCGCCGCCATGGATCCGCGCTCGGAGTCCGTCGGCGAGACGCTGACCAGACTGCTGCTGGCGGACTCGTCGTTGCCCATGCCGCGGCTGCAGTGGGTCATCGAGGGCCGCAGCGGGTCCTATCGGGCCGACTTCGCCTGGCCCGAGCACCGGCTGGTGCTCGAGTTCGACGGCGAGACCAAGTACGCCGGGGCCGCCACGCTCCGAGCCGTGCTGCGCGACGAGCGACGGCGCGAGGTGGAGATCCAGGAGCTGGGGTGGACGGTGATCCGCGTGGGATGGAACGACGTGGTGCATCGTCCGGCGGCGACTCTGGCACGGATCGAGGCCGCTCTCCTGCGCGCGGCGAGTGCACACTGACCTCAAGCCGGCCCGCATGAGCGCCGAGTCCCCCAGGGGGCCGCAAATCCCCTGGATCGAACGGGGGGAACTGCGACCCCATGGGGGACTCGGCGGCGAGGAGGGGGGCGAGGGGTGCCAGGGCACCGGGCCGATACGATGGGGCGGTGACAGAATCCACCGCGCCAGAGCCCGCCGCCCGCGCCCTGCTGGGGCCCGCGGAGATCCGGGCGCTCGCCGAGCAGCTCGGGATCCGGCCGACCAAGACGCTGGGGCAGAACTTCGTGATCGACCCCAACACGATCCGGCGGATCATCGCCGCCGCGCGGCTGGGGGAGCACGAGACGGTGCTCGAGGTGGGACCGGGCCTCGGCTCGCTGACCCTGGGGCTGCTGGACGCCGCCGAGCAGGTCGTGGCGGTGGAGATCGACCCCCCGCTGGCGGCGCAGCTGCCGCACACCGTGGAGCGGCTGCGCCCCGAGCGGGCCGGACGGCTGACCGTGCTCGAGCAGGACGCCATGCGCGTGCAGGAGCTGCCCGCCGAGCCGACCGCCCTGGTGGCGAACCTGCCCTACAACGTGGCCGTCCCGGTGCTGCTGCACCTGCTGGCCCGCTTCCCCTCGATCCGCCGCGGGCTGGTCATGGTGCAGGAGGAGGTCGCGGACCGGCTGGCCGCGGCGCCGGGCTCCAAGGTGTACGGGGTGCCGTCGGTCAAGGCCTCCTGGTACGCGGAGGTCACCAAGGCCGGGACGATCGGGAAGAACGTGTTCTGGCCGGCGCCGAAGATCGCCTCGGGGCTGGTGCGCTTCGTCCGCCGCGAGCAGCCGGTGGCGGACGTGGACCGGGAGCTGGTCTTCGCCGCGGTGGACGCCGCCTTTGCCCAGCGGCGCAAGACCCTGCGGGCCGCCCTCGCCGGCTGGGCGGGCTCCGCCGCGGCGGCCGGCGAGATCCTCGAGGCCGCCGGGATCGACCCCGGGGAGCGCGGGGAGAAGCTGGACGTCCACGAGTTCGCCCGGATCGCGCGGGCCGGCGCCGCCGCGGGCCTGACCGCCGGGGTGCGCGGGGCATGACCGCGGTGCTGCTCACGGAGCGCGCCGGCGCGCCCGGCAAGGTCAACCTGTTCTTCGCCGCGGGCCCGCCGCGCTCGGACGGCTACCACGACGTCGCGAGCCTGTACTGCGCGGTGAGCACGGGGGAGACCGTGACGGCCACGCTGACCCGGGGTGCCGGCACCACCGTGGGCGTGGCGGCGGTCCCGGGCTCGCTCGTGGCCCAGCAGCTCGACCGCGGGACGTTCTCCCTGGACGCCGTGCCCACCGACGGGTCCAACCTGGCCGTCCGGGCCGCCGAGGCCGTGCTCGCCCGCTTCCCGCCCCTGGCGGGCGGGCTGCACCTGCAGCTCGACAAGGCCGTGCCCGTGGCCGGCGGCATGGGCGGGGGCTCCGCGGACGCCGCGGCGGCCCTGGTCGCCGTGAACCGGCTCGCCGCCCGCGTCTCGGGGGAGCCCGAGCTCGACGACGACGCGCTGCTGGAGCTCGCGGCCGGTCTCGGCGCCGACGTGCCGTTCGCGCTGACGGGCGGGGCCGCGGTCGGCACCGGGACGGGATCCCGGCTGCGCCCGGTGGCGGTCGGGGCGACGCTGCACCTGGTGCTGGTGGCGGCCGAGGCGGGCCTGTCGACGCCCGCCGTCTACGCGGAGCTGGACCGGCTGCGCGCGGATCAGGACGTCCCGGCGCCGCGGCTGCCGGGCGATCTCGAGGCGGTCCTGGGCGCCGGGGCGGCCGGTGAGCTGGCCCCGCTGCTGGCCAACGACCTGCAGGCCGCGGCCCTGTCCCTCGCGCCGCAGCTGGGGCCGGTGCTGGCCGCGGGCGCGGCCGCCGGCGCCCTGGCGAGCTTCGTGTCCGGGTCCGGGCCCACGGTGGCGCACCTGGTGGCGGACGCCGCCGCGGCCGAGGACCTCGCGGACGTGCTCAGGGGCCAGGGAGCGCCCGCTCTCGCGGTGCGGGCTCCCTGACCCCTGGCCTCCGGCCGCCGGCGCCTGGATCTGACCTGACCTCCCGGGTTCAGGCGGCGCCGGCGG
>NZ_PDDL01000147.1:0-6588 GCF_020833785.1 Kocuria sp. CCUG 69068 | reverse complement strand
CGCCGCCGAGCTGACCGCCGGCCTGGTGCGCGCGGGCGCGGAACCCGTCGTGGTGCTGTGCGGGGGCGCCGACCGCCTGCCCCACCGCCACCCCCTGCCGACCGCCGGGCCCCTGGGCCGGCGCGCGATGGCGGTCGTCTGCGCCCGCCGCGGCGGACTCATCGCCAATGCGACCCGCTGGGTGCGCTTCGGCCCGGCCGAGCCCGCCGAGACGGACGCGGAGGCGAGGATCGCGGAGGTCGAGGCCGACGTCCTCGACGCGCTGCGCCCCGGGCTGCCCCTCGCCGACCTGCTGCCGGTGCTCCGGCACGCCTATCCGCGCCACGGCTTCGACGCCGAGGAGTGGACCCGCCACCACCAGGGTGGGCCCGCCGGGTACGCCGGGCGGGACCCGCGGCTCGCCCCCGGGGTGCCGGACCTCGTGCACGAGCACCAGGCCTTCACGTGGAACCCGTCCGCGCCGGGCACGAAGATCGAGGACACGGTGCTGCTGGGTCCCGGCGGCGTCGTGCCCCTGTCCGTGGACCCGCGCTGGCCCGTGGTCCGGGTCCGGGGCCGGGACCGCCCGGCCGTGCTGGAGCGCTGACCGCCCCCGTCCGCCCGCACCGAGCCGGAAGGCCCGCACCCCCGGGGGTGCGGGCCTTCCGGCGGTCCGGGCTCCGGTGCTCAGGGACGCGCACCGTCCAGGGCGGGCAGCACCTGCTGCCGCAGCGCCAGCCCGAGACCGGGCAGGTCCCGGGTCTCCAGCCGCGAGCCGGTCACCAGGACCGGGGACGGCCCGTCCAGGATCCCGAGGTCCGCGAACCCGGCGTCCTCCACGACCTCGACCGTGGTGGGCTCGGCGAGGGTCAGGGCCAGCTGCCCGGAGAGGTCCGGCAGCAGGTGCGGGGCGATCCCCACGCTGTGCGTGCGCGCGAGCTCCACGATCCGCCGGAACGGCGTGATGCCGCCCACCCGGACGATGTTCGGCTGGACGACGTCCACGGCGCCGGCCGTGATGAAGTCCCGGAAGCGGTAGACGTTGTGCAGGTTCTCCCCCAGGGCGATGGGGACCCGGCTGAACCGGCGCAGCTGCCGGTAGCCCTCGAGGTCGTCGGCGCGCAGCGGCTCCTCCAGCCACGACGGCCCGAACTCGGCGAGGGCGTCCAGGGCCCGGCGCGCCGTGGGCAGGTCCCACCGCTGGTTGGCGTCGACCATGAGCCCGCGGTGCGGGCCGAGCAGCTCGCGGACGGCCGCCACGCGTTCCACGTCCTCGCGCAGGTCGGCCCTGCCCACCTTGATCTTGACCGCGCCGAAGCCGGCGGCGACCCACCGGCGCACCTGCTCCTGCAGCTCCTCCAGGGTGTAGTGCAGGTTCACGCCGGAGCCGTAGACGGCCACGCTCTCCTGCCGCCGGCCCAGCAGCGCGGTGATCGAGACCCCGGCCCGGCGCGCCCGCAGGTCCCACAGCGCGAGGTCCACGCCCGCGAGCGCCACCCCGGTCAGCCCGGTGCCGCCCTCGTGCAGGTGCTTCCAGGCGTCGTCCCAGAGGGCCTCGGGGTTCTCGGTGCGCCCGCGCACGAAGCCCGCGAGGTCGTCGTCGAGGAGCGCCTTGACGGCCGTCGCCCCGATCGTCGGGGTCCAGGAGAAGCCGGTGCCGGTGGCGCCGTCGTCGGCCACGACCGTGACGGCCACGACGTGGTTCTGCGGGGCCTCCGGCCCCCAGCTGCGCGGCAGCCGGGCCGTGATGAGCTCCGTGTGCAGGGCTGCGATGCTCATGCGGTGTCCTTCCCGTGCCGGCCGGCGCCCGCGGGCTCCCCGGCCGCGGCGGCCACGGGCTCCTCCCGGAGCTCGGTGCGCCAGCTGCGCGCCGGCTCCCAGTCCAGGACCCGGCGGGCCTTGTCGATGCTGAAGGCGGGGGCCGTCCCGGTCAGCCCCGCGGCGAGCTGCTCGCTGCCCGGGACGAACTCGGGCAGCAGCTCCGCGAGCGGGCGCCGGGCCAGGGCGTCGGCGGCGCCCACCAGGAAGGTGTCGCCGTTGCGGATCGCGCCCATCCGTTCCAGCAGCGCCTCCAGGAAGGCCGTGACGTCCCGGGCGTCCACGTAGTTGAACAGCGCCGGCGCGGCGAGCGCGGGGTCGTCGAGCCGCTCCCGCACGGTGTGGCCCTGCTGCGTGGGGGCGCCCTCCCACTCCTCGGGGGCGATCACGTAGCAGGGGCGGAAGGACGCGTAGCGCACGGCCTCGCCCCGGGCGGCGGCGAACATCTGTGCCACCTGCTCCGCCACGTGCTTGGACAGCCCGTAGGCGTGCCACGGCCGGGGAGGGGTCTCCTCCGTGAGCGGGAGCGCGGGCGGCAGCCAGCCCGCCGGGGAGCCGTAGCCCAGCACCGTGGGGCTGCTGGCCATGACGATCCGCCGCACCCCGGCCTCGGTCGCCGCGCCGGCCACGTTGTGCGCGATCACCGCGTTGGTCTGCAGGATGACGTGCTCGGGGGCGCTGAACGGGACGGCGATGGCCGCCAGGTTGATCACGGCGTCCGGGCGGACCGCGCGCATCAGCGCGTGCACGGCGTCCGGGTCGGTGAGCTCCGCGCCGCGGTGCTCCACGGCGGGGTGGGAGCCGGCGGGGTCCGCGGGCAGGGACCGGTCGACGCCGAGGACGTCGTAGCCGGCCTCCGCCAGCCCGGCGACCACGCTGCGGCCGAGCCGGCCCGCGCCGCCGGTGACGAGGACGCGGCTCATGCCCGGACCTCGCTCCGGCTCGCCCCGGAGGTCGCCCCCAGGTCCAGCTCGGCGATCCGGACGGGCAGCCCGGACTCGAGGGAGCGGTTGCCGGCGATGCCCACGGCCACCGCCGCCACCCCGTCCCGGTAGCCGGAGGGCCGCCCGTACGGGTCCTCGCCGGGGCCGCGGAAGACGTCGGCCAGCAGCAGCCGGTCCCCGCCGCCGTGGCTGCCCGCCCCGTTGCTGATGACGACCTCCTCGGCGGCGCCCCAGTGGCGCTGGACGGTCAGGCGCTCGCCGCGGCTGCGGGCACCGCCCCGGCGGGGGCCCACCGTGACCGAGGGGTCCACCGGGGAGCCACCGCTCGCCGGCAGGACCGCCGCCCGTTCGACGACCTCCAGCTCGGCCCGGCCCTCGGTGCCGTTGACGGCGACCCGGTACCCCTCCCACGGGGAGTGGGCGTTGAGGGAGTAGGAGAGGGTGGCGCCGCGGGCGTAGTCGACCACGAGGGCCAGGTTGTCCTCGATGCTGATCCCGTCGGAGAACACGTCCTGGTCCCGGCGGTACCCGTCGTGGTGCTGGTGGTCGAGGTAGAGCCGGCTCAGCCGCTCGTCGGTGCGCAGGTCCAGGGCGAAGGGGTCGCCCCCGTCGACATCCCGTGCGGGGGCGCCCGCGCGCGCCCGGGCCTCGGCGTTGTCCCGGCCGTAGAACCGCAGCCCGCCCGAGGCGAAGACCCGCTCCGGGGTGTCGGCCAGCCACCAGTTGACCAGGTCGAAGTGGTGGGAGGACTTGTGCACCAGCAGCCCGCCGGAGTTCTCCTTCTGCCGGTGCCAGCGGCGGAAGTAGTCGGCGCCGTGCACGGTGTCGAGCATCCAGCTGAAGTCCACGGAGGTGACCGTGCCGATCGCCCCGGACTGCACGACGTCCTTGAGGGCGGTGTTGCGCGGGGAGTACCGGTAGTTGAAGGTGACCACCACGTGGCGGCCGGTCTCCTCGACGGCCGCGGTGATCCGGCGGCAGCCCTCGGCGTCCACGGTCAGGGGCTTCTCGACGACGGCGTCCGCCCCGGCGCGCAGCGTCTGACAGATGTAGTCGGCGTGGGTGAGGTCGGGGGTGGTGATGATGACCCGGTCGATCCCCTGCTCGCGGATCGTCCGGGTGAGCTCCGCGGGGTCCAGGACGCCGATCCGGACGCCCGAGGTCTCCTCGGCGAGCCGGCGGTAGTGCTCGGCCCGCCCGGGGTTGGTGTCGCCCACCGCCACCAGCTCGGCGACGTCGGCGTGGTCGTCCAGCAGGGAGCGGAGGTACATCTCGCACCGGTTGCCGGTGCCGACCAGGACGTACCGGGTCCGCCTCCCCTGCCGTGCCGTGCCGTCCGTGCCGCTGTGCTCTGCGCTGTCCATCGGTTGCTCCTGGTTCTGGAGGGGTGTGCGGGGGTGGGGGCCGGCGGCCGGGTGTCCCCGGCCCGGGCGGGCCGGGGACACCGGGCCCCTGCGCGGGGCCCGTCGCCGGCTACTTGATGCCCGTGGTGGCGATGCCCTTCACGAGGAACTTCTGTCCCACGAGGAAGGCGATGAACACCGGCAGCAGGGACACGATCGACATCGCGAACAGGGATCCCCACGAGGACTCCCCGGAGGCGTCCACGAAGGCCCGCAGCGCCACGGGGACGGTGAACATGTTCGGGTCGGTCAGGTAGATCAGGGCGCTGAAGAAGTCGTTCCAGGTCCAGATGAACGTGAAGATCGTGGTGGTGGCCAGGGCCGGGACCATCATCGGCAGGATGATCTGCCCGAAGATCCGGGCGTGCCCGGCGCCGTCGATCCGCGCCGCCTCGTCCATGTCCTTCGGGATGCCGCGGATGAACTGCACCATGAGGAACACGAAGAACGCGTCGGTGGCGAGCAGCTTCGGCACGATCAGGGGCCAGAAGGTGTTCACCCACCCGATCTGGGAGAACATGATGTACTGCGGCACGATCACCACGTGGAACGGCAGCATGATCGTGAGGAGCATGAGGGCGAAGGCCGGCTTCTTGAAGCGGAACTCCAGCCGGGCGAACGCGTAGGCCGCCATGGAGCAGGAGACCAGGTTGCCGACGATGCACCCGAGCACCACCACCGCGGAGTTGAACAGGTACACGCTGAACGGGCTGGACAGGGCGCCCCACCCGTCCGAGTAGTTCGCGGTCTCGAGCGTCTGCAGCAGGATCCCGGGCTCGCGGAAGATGATGTCGTCGGGGCGCAGGGAGCTGGCCACCATCCACAGCAGCGGGTAGATCATCACGCCGCCGGTGAGGATCAGCGCCAGGTGCTTGAGCAGGGAGCGGATCCGTGCCCGGGTCCCCGGACCGCGGGGCTTCGGCGCCGGGGCGCTCTGCGAGCCCTCGGTCTGCGCCGGGACGAGGTCCTGGTCGGCCGTCCGGACGGCGCTGTCGGCGATTGTCGAATTAGTCATCGTAGAACACCCAATACTTAGACGCGATGAAGTTGAGGGCGGTGAACGCCCCGATGATGAGGAGCAGCAGCCAGGCCATGGCCGCGGCGTAGCCCATGTCGAAGCGGCCGAAGCCCGTCTGGTACAGGTACAGCGTGAAGAACATCGTCGAGTCGGACGGACCTCCTCGGCCGCCGGAGACGATGAACGCCTGCGTGAAGGACTGGAACGCCTGGATGATCTGCAGCACCAGGTTGAAGAAGATGATCGGGCTCAGCAGCGGCAGCGTGATCCGGAAGAACTTTGTGATCTTCCCGGCGCCGTCGATGGAGGCCGCCTCGTAGTACATGGTGGGGATCTGGCGCAGGCCCGCGAGGAAGATGATCATCGGCGCCCCGAAGGTCCACACGTGCAGCAGGATGATGCTGCCGAGCGCGGTCCGGGGGTCGGCGATCCAGCCGATGCCCTCGATGCCCACGAGGGCCAGGAGCTGGTTGACCAGTCCGGTGGTGCCGAAGAGCTGCTTCCAGAGGATGGCGATGGCCACCGAGGAGCCGAGCAGCGAGGGCAGGTAGAAGACGGAGCGGTAGAACGCGAGGCCGCGCAGGCCCCGGTCGAGGACCATGGCGATCGCCAGGGCCAGCATGAGCTGCAGCGGCACCCCGACGAGCACGTACGTGAAGGTCACCTGCAGCGAGTTGTGCAGCCGCTCGTCCGCGAGCATCCGGGAGAAGTTCTCCGTCCCGATCCAGTCGGGCGCCCGCATGAGGTTGTAGTCGGTGAAGGAGAGGTAGAGGGACATCAGCATGGGGCCCAGGGTGATGACCACCAGTCCCACGATCCACGGTGCCAGGAAGACCGCCGCGGCCTTGTTGTCCCGCCTGTCGGCGCGGGGCTTCCGCCGGCCGGCCGCACGCTTGGCCCGCTTCCCGGGCAGGCCCTCCCGGGTCAGCTCCTCGACGACGCTCATGCCGGGACCGCCCCTCGGCGCAGCCGCGCCCGGGAGACCCGGAGCGGTTCGGTGTCGATGTGCGTCGTTGTCATCGGTATCTCCTCGAAGCGTGTGGGAAAGCGTTTTCCAGAGCTGCGTTGCGTCCAGGCTAGTGGCCGGTTCCTGTGACGTCAACCACAATCAACGGTTGTGTCGGCGCCCACTCGCGGGGCCGACCCGCCGTCGGACGGGAGCCCGGCCAGGAGCCGCAGCGCCTCGACCGTCGCCGGCGGGCCGTAGCGCTCCGCCTCGTCCTGCGCGGCCCGGACGGACGGCGCGACGCCCACGAGCGAGGCCGCCGCCAGGACCCCCGCGCCGCGCAGCTGCTCCGCGGACAGGCCCAGCCGCCCGGCCACCGCCGGCTGCGGGTCAAGCCCGGCATCACCGGGCTGTGGCAGGTCTCGGGCCGGGACGACCTGGACTGGGAGAAAGCCGTGCGCCTGGACCTCTACTACGTGG
>NZ_PDDL01000146.1:0-6625 GCF_020833785.1 Kocuria sp. CCUG 69068 | reverse complement strand
GCCGGCGAGCCCAGGGCCGCGCGCAGCCGGTCGTCCCGCACGGCGGCCTGCGCGGCGGAGTAGCCGTACCACCCGTCCAGGTCCGTGGCGGCCCGGGAGAGGACCGTGGTGATGGAGGGGACGGTCGCCTGGTCCGCCACGGACCTCGCGTACATCCGCCCGTACTCGGTCTGTTCCGCCAGCCTGGGCTGTGTCACGCTGCTCGTCGCCTCTCCCTCGCCTCGCCCCGGGGCCCGGGGCGGTCCCGGTGCTCCGGGTCCTGCCCCGCAGGCTACCGACCGCCTCGGACACGGGGCCCGGCGGGCGGTGCCGTGTCCGGGCACGACGAAGGCCCCGGCTCGTGGAGCCGGGGCCTTCCAGGTGGTGCGCGATACTGGGATCGAACCAGTGACCTCTTCCGTGTCAGGGAAGCGCGCTACCGCTGCGCCAATCGCGCTCGACCGGCGGTTCCCGAGGGAGACCGTCAAGCGTGGTGGGTGTGCACCGAGGTGGAGACGGGATTCGAACCCGCGTAGACGGCTTTGCAGGCCGCTGCCTAACCACTCGGCCACCCCACCGGGACCTGGTCCTTGCGGACAGGGCCGTCGGTCACGACATCGTTCATGCCGATCACTGCGAGCGGACGACGGGAGTCGAACCCGCGACATCCACCATGGCAAGGTGGTGCTCTACCAGCTGAGCTACGTCCGCATGTCTTGCTTCGGTCGATCTCTCGATCTTCCGATCAGGAACTCTAGCACAACCGTTCCGGCGGTGTTCGCGCCGGTCCGGGGCGTGCAAAGTTCGACGGGATCGCTGTTCCGGGCGGCCTCGCAGCCGCTCCGTTCGCCGGAACCCATCGGTGTTCCTGACAGGTGGAGACTTTACGGGACCTTTTTCCGAAACGCCAAATCCCCCGGGGAGCCGCGGCGCGGCGGGTGCCGGCGGCCCGTGCCCGCCCCCGAATTGGCCCGCGGCCGGGATGTGGGTTATGGTTTTCGAGCAGTGAGCGCGATTGGCGCAGTGGTAGCGCGCTTCGTTCACACCGAAGAGGTCACTGGTTCGAACCCAGTATCGCGCACGAGCAGTGCACAGAGGGCCCCGGCTGGAATTCCAGCCGGGGCCCTCTGTCGTCGTCGGTGCGCCCTGACGACGCGCGGGCCCGTCCCTCCGGGCGCCGCGGCGCCCGGAGGGGGTGCGGGCGCTCAGACCGCGGAGACGTCCCCGAGGATGCCCTCGCGGGCCAGCGCCGTGAGGCGGGAGACGGCGCGGAAGTACTTCTTCTGGTAGCCGCCGGCCATCATCTCGGCCGTGAAGACCTCGTCGAAGGGCCGGCCGGAGGCGATGATCGGCAGGTTCTTGTCGTAGAGCCGGTCCGCCAGCACCACGAAGCGCAGGGCGACGGCCTGCTGCTCGATGGTGTGCACGTCGCGCCAGACCACGGCGTCGATACCCTCGAGGAGCTTGCGGTACCGGGAGGGGTGCACGCTCGCGAGGTGCTCCACGAGGTCGGCGAACCGGTCGGCGGCCACGACGCGGCCCGGGAAGTGCTCCTCCACGGCCCGGTCGAGCTCGCCGTCGGACAGCGGCGCCGGGGCCTGCGGCAGGCCCCGGTGGCGGAAGTCCTCGCCGTCGATGCGCAGCACCTCGAACTGGTCGGCCAGCACCTGGATCTCCCGCTGGAAGTCCTGCGCGGCGAAGCGGCCCTCGCCGAGCGATCCGGGCAGGGTGTTGGACGTCGCCGCGATCCGCACGCCGGAGTCGGCGAGCTCGCGCATCAGCCGGGACATGAGGACCGTGTCCCCGGGGTCGTCGAGCTCGAACTCGTCGATGCACACGAGGCTGTAGGCGCTCAGGGCGTCGACGGCCTTGCGGAAGGTCAGGGCCCCCACGAGGTTGGTGTACTCCACGAAGGTGCCGAACGCCTTGGGACCGGGGACCGCGTGCCACAGGGACGCGAGCAGGTGGGTCTTGCCCACCCCGAAGCCGCCGTCGAGGTAGATCCCCGTCCGGACCTCGTCCTTGCGGGGGCCCCCGCCGAAGAGCTTCGTGAAGAACCCGCCGCCGGAGCCGGTCGAGCGGTTGACGGACTCCGCGAACTTCCGCAGTTCCCGCACCGCCTCCGCCTGGGACGGCTGCTGCGGGTCGGGGCGGTAGGTGTCGAACGAGACCTCCCCGAAGCGCTCCGAGGGCCGGAACGCCGACAGCAGTTCGTCGGCCGACACCTGGGGGCGCCGCTCGGTGAGGTGTTCGATCTGGATGCTCACTTGGGAGACCTCTCTGTCCGCCGCGCCCGGCGGTTCGCTGGTTCGGCGCGCCGAGCGGCGCACGCGCGTGCTCCGGCGATTTTACCGGCTCCCCGTCGCCCGGGACGCGCCCGCCGCGTCATCAGGGCGGCGGCACCGCCGCGACGGGGTCGCGGCAGGGCCGGGCCGGGGCCCCGGCGGCTCCCCGGCGGGGGCGGTCCGCCGCCGGGACCACTACCCTGGAGGGGAAGCCGGTCCGCGAGGACCCGTTCCCCTGATCCCCACCCCGGAAGGAGTCCCCATGGGCGTTGCCGTGGAGAACAACGAAGAATTCGCGCAGTACGCGCACCCCGAACGACTCGTGTCCACCCAGTGGGTCGCCGAGCACCGGGACGACCCCGGGGTCGTCGTGGTCGAGTCGGACGAGGACGTCCTGCTCTACGAGACCGGCCACGTGCCCGGCGCCGTGAAGATCGACTGGCACACCGACCTGAACCGTCCCGACACCCGGGACTACGTCGACGCCGCGGAGTTCGCCGAGCTCATGGCGCGCAAGGGCATCTCCCGCGACACCACGATCGTGGTCTACGGGGACAAGTCCAACTGGTGGGCCGCCTACGCGCTGTGGGTGTTCGAGCTGTTCGGCCACCCGGACGTGCGGCTCATGAACGGCGGGCGGGACAAGTGGGTCGCCGAGGGCCGTGAGCTGTCCACGGAGAAGGTCGTGCCCGAGCGCGCCGACTACCCCGTGGTCGAGCGCGACGACGCCCCGATCCGCGCCTTCCAGGAGGACGTGCTGGCCCACCTGGGCGAGCAGCCGCTGATCGACGTCCGGTCCCTGCCGGAGTACACGGGCGAGCGCACGCACATGCCCGAGTACCCCCAGGAGGGCACGCTGCGCGGCGGGCACATCCCGACCGCGGCGTCCGTGCCGTGGGCGCGGGCCGCCGCCGAGGACGCCACGTTCCGCTCGCGCGAGGAGCTCGAGGCGATCTACCGCGACGAGGTCGGGCTCTCCCCCGACGACGACATCATCGCGTACTGCCGCATCGGCGAGCGCTCCAGCCACACGTGGTTCGTGCTCAAGCACCTGCTGGGCTACGACAGGGTCCGCAACTACGACGGCTCCTGGACCGAGTGGGGCAACTCCGTGCGCGTGCCGATCGTCCGCGGCGAGGAGCCCGGCGAGGTCCCGGGGTCGGCCCGATGAGCGGGGCCCTGCCCGCCCAGCTCGAGGAGCTCGTCGCGGACTTCACCGCCGTGCCGCAGGAGGACAAGCTCGAGCTGCTGCTCGACTTCTCCCGCTCCCTGCCGGCGCTGCCGGACCGCCTGGGCGAGCACCCGGAGGAGCTCGAGCAGGTGGTCGAGTGCCAGTCGCCGCTGTTCCTGACCGTCGAGTGGGAGGAGGGCGCCGTCCCCGGCCCCGGCGCCCCGGTGCGGCTGTTCTTCTCCGCCCCGGCGGAGGCCCCGACCACCCGCGGCTTCGCCTCGATCCTGCACGAGGGCCTCGACGGGCTCCCGGCCCAGCAGGTCCTGGACGTCCCCGACGACCTGCCGGAGCGCTTCGGGCTCACCCAGCTGGTCTCGCCCCTGCGGATGCGCGGGATGTCCGCGATGCTGGCCCGGATCAAGCGGCGCGTCCGCGAGCTCCAGGACGCCTGAGGCCCCGGGGCACCGGCATGGCGAAGGCGTCCCGCGGTGCGGGCCCCACCGCAGCCGTCGCGCTCCTGGCGCGGGAGCGCGTGGCCTTCACCGTGCACGAGTACGCCCACGACCCTGCGGCCGCGTCCTACGGGCTGGAGGCCGCCGCCGCGCTGGGGCGCGACCCGGACCAGGTGTTCAAGACGCTGCTGGTCGTGCACGAGCGGGACTGGGCGGTCGCGGTGCTGCCCGTCTCCGCGCGGCTGTCCCTGCGCGCGGCCGCGGCCGCCCTGGGCTGGAAGCGGGCCGCCCTGGCCGAGCCCCGGCTCGCGGAGCGGCGCACCGGCTACGTGGTGGGCGGGATCTCGCCCCTCGGGCAGAAGACACCCTCCCCCACCCTGCTCGACGACTCCGCGGAGGCATGGCCCACGGTCCTCGTCTCCGGCGGGCGGCGCGGGCTCGACGTCGAGCTGCCCCCGGCCGAGCTGCTGCGGCTCACGGGCGGGCGCACCGCCGCGCTGCGCTCCTGACCCGCGCCGCGGTCCGGACCGGACCTCAGCTCCGCTGCGCGCGCACGGGCCCGAGGGTCCTGGCGTCCTGGGCCAGCCGGGCGGGCAGCCAGCGCCGCACGGCGTCCTCCCAGCGCTGCGGGTCCACGTTCCACTCCTTGGTGTGCCGGGCGCGGGCGAAGGGCACGAACTCCACGAGCCGGTTGAGCTCCGCGAGCCGGCGGGAGCTGGCGGCCGGGACGAACTCGTCGTCCACGGAGTGCAGCACCAGGGTGGGCGTGCGCAGGTGCTCGGACCGGGAGAGCCAGTCGAGGGCCTGGAGGTCCACCGGAGCGGCGAGACCGGTCAGCATCCGCCCCGCCGGGTGGGAGATCAGGTTCGTGGCCAGCCGGCCGATCCCCGAGGGGATCCGGCGGGAGCGGGAGTGGTGGGCGATCAGCTCGAACCAGTCGACCACCGGGCCGGTGAGCACGAGGGCCGCGATGTCGTCCCGGTAGAAGGACAGGTCGGCCGTCTGCAGCGAGATCGCCCCGCCCATGGACCAGCCGAAGAGCACGATCTGGGTGGCGCCGCGGGATTTCGCGTAGCTGATCGCCGTCTGCACGTCCTTCCACTCCGTGAAGCCCAGCCCGTACCGGAAGTCGTGCGTGGGCGGCGCCTCCCGGTCGTTGCGGTAGGAGATCAGCAGGGAGGTCAGCCCGAGCTCCCGCGCCACCGGCACGGCACGGACCGTCTCCATCCGGTTGGCGCCGCGCCCGTGCACCATGATCGCCCACGGACCCGGGAGCACCCGGGGCCGCTCACCCTCCGGGGTCGGCCCGCCCTCCGCGGGGACCACCCAGCAGGGCGCCGGCCCGACCTCGATCGGAATCTCCACCTCCTCGAACGGCAGGCCCGCCGCCCCGGGGTCCGGATAGACGGTTCCGGACCAGAAGCCGCGGGTCGCCCGGGAGAGGTCCCCCGAGTAGACCTCCTCGACCACCCGGGTCACGGTGCCCTCCCGGGGGGAGTAGGAGCGGATGGCGCCGATCCGGGCGTGACCGCGGCCCGCGTCGAAGCGCAGGCTGTAGGTCCCCGCCACGGTGGTGTCCACCGTGGCGGGGAGCCGCACGAGAGTCGTCGCGGACGGGTCGCCGTCCTCGCCGGTACGGGTGACGCCGAGGATCTGCAGGTCCTCGGAGCGGTACTTCGGCGGGACCACCACCTGCCGCGCGAAGTAGGCGGCCGCCGCGCTCGAGAGCCCGAAGGACAGGGACGCCGCCCCCACCGTGACGGCCGCGCCCACCACGGCGCCGCGCGCCCACTGCGTCGCGGACTGGGGCTCGGGGGCGGCGGGGACCGGCAGGGGGCGACGGGGCATGCCCCCCAGTCTTCCACGCAGCCCGGGCATAACCGGGAGGGACGCGTCGTTGTGCTGGCCGGGCGGTCCGCGCCCCGCAGGCCCCGCGCCGCCCCGTGCGGACCGCCGGGCGGGCCCCGTGCGGGGACCGCCGCCCGGAGCACCGACCACATCCCGGAGGATCACACCATGAGCGAGACCACCAGGCACGGCGACCGCCCCGACGCCACCGGACGGACCGAGGAGGACTGGCGCTCCATCCTGTCCCCGGAGGAGTACCACGTGCTGCGCGAGGCGGGCACGGAGCGGCCCTTCACCGGCGAGTACTGGGAGACGAAGGCCGAGGGCGTCTACGAGTGCCGCGCGTGCGGGGCGGAGCTCTTCCGCTCCGACACCAAGTTCGACGCGCACTGCGGCTGGCCCTCCTTCTACGCGCCGCTGGCCGAGGACCGGGTCCGCTACATCAAGGACACCGCCCTGGGCATGGAGCGGGTGGAGGTCCGGTGCGCCGCCTGCGACTCGCACATGGGCCACGTCTTCGGCGGCGAGGGCTTCCCGACCCCCACGGATCTCCGGTACTGCATCAACTCCGTCTCCGTCCGCCTCGTGCCCGCCGGCTCCTGAGCGGTCCCGCCCGGACGGGACCGGGGTGACCGGGACCACGCCGATCGCGCGCTCGCGGCGTGGCACGAGGGGCCGGGACGCCCCGACGGCCTACCCTTCCAGTGTGAGCGCGGTGAACGGCCTGACCGAGGTGTACCAGGACTTCCAGGACGCCCTCGAGCAGCTGCGCCGCACCGGCCACCGGGAGGGCGTCGAGCTCACGGCGATCCCGGCCCCGACGCACCTCGCGCCGTTCGCGGCCGCGGTGCGCGCCGAGGTGCGGCGACCGCCCGCACCGTCCCGCGCCC
>NZ_PDDL01000145.1:0-6783 GCF_020833785.1 Kocuria sp. CCUG 69068 | reverse complement strand
TCCCACCAGGTCTGTTTACCTTTGAGAACATGGTTCTCTCGCGCCGCTCGTTCGTCCTCTCCGGCCTGGTGCTCGCCGCCTCCGGGGCCTTCGGGGGCGCCCTGACGGAGCTCCCCGCCGGCCGGCGCGGGACGGCCGCCCGGCCCGGAGCGGCGCGGCCCGCCCCGACGTCGTGGTCCTGGACCCGCCCCGGGCCGGCGCCGGGCGGACCGTCGTGGACCAGCTCGTGGCGCTGGCCCCGCGCCGGATCGCGTACCTTGCGTGCGATCCGGCCACGCTGGCGCGGGACCTGGGCCGGTTCCGCCGCGCCGGGTGGCACGTGCGGTCGGTGCGCGCCTTCGACATGTACCCCAACACCCATCACGTCGAGACGCTCGCGGTCCTGGAGCCCTGACGGACGCCGCCGCCCGCTGCGTGACGGCGACCGCCGGGAGTCGTTCGGAGTCACCGGGCTCACACGGGCTACACTGGCGGATGACTGTTCACGGGAGAACCTCCGGCCCTTCGCCGGTGTCCTCCCGCGGGCGTTTCCAAGACGGTGGCGAGAGGAGTTCCACGCATATGAGCACAGTGGACAGCTTCGGGGCCAAGGGCGTACTCGACGTCAAAGGCACCGAATACGAAATTTTCCGACTGAACACGCTGGAGGGCGCGCAGAAGCTCC
This sequence comes from Kocuria sp. CCUG 69068, assembly GCF_020833785.1. NCBI lineage: Bacteria > Bacillati > Actinomycetota > Actinomycetes > Micrococcales > Micrococcaceae > Kocuria > Kocuria sp. CCUG 69068. The sequence continues at coordinate 6,119 of NZ_PDDL01000145.1, read as the reverse complement.
CGTACAGCCTGAAGGTTCTGCTCGAGAACCTGTTGCGCACCGAGGACGGCGCCAACATCACCTCCGAGCACATCGAGGCCCTGGCCAACTGGGACCCCACGGCCGAGCCCAGCATCGAGATCCAGTTCACCCCGGGTCGCGTGATCATGCAGGACTTCACGGGCGTGCCCTGCATCGTGGACCTCGCGACGATGCGCGAGGCCATCGCGGACCTCGGCGGCGACCCCGCCCGCGTGAACCCGCTCGCCCCGGCCGAGCTCGTGATCGACCACTCCGTGCAGATCGACTCCTTCGGGACCTCGGACTCGATCGGGATCAACATGGACATCGAGTACCAGCGCAACGGGGAGCGCTACCAGTTCCTGCGCTGGGGCCAGACGGCGTTCGACGACTTCAAGGTCGTCCCCCCGGGCATGGGCATCGTCCACCAGGTGAACATCGAGAACCTGGCGCGCGTCGTGATGACCCGCGAGGTCGACGGCGTGCTGCGCGCCTACCCGGACACCTGCGTGGGCACCGACTCGCACACCACCATGGAGAACGGGCTCGGCGTGCTCGGCTGGGGCGTGGGCGGCATCGAGGCCGAGGCCGCGATGCTCGGCCAGCCCATCTCCATGCTCATCCCGCGCGTGGTCGGCTTCAAGCTGACCGGCCAGATCCCGTCCGGGGCCACCGCCACCGACGTGGTGCTGACCATCACCGAGATGCTCCGCGAGCACGGCGTGGTCGGCAAGTTCGTCGAGTTCTACGGCGAGGGCGTCGGCGCCGTGCCTCTGGCCAACCGCGCCACCATCGGCAACATGAGCCCCGAGTTCGGCTCCACCGCCGCGATCTTCCCGATCGACGACGTCACCCTCGAGTACCTGCGCCTGACCGGCCGCTCCGACGAGCAGATCGACCTCGTCGAGGCGTACGTCAAGGAACAGGGCATGTGGCACGACCCGTCCGAGGAGATCACCTTCTCGGAGTACCTCGAGCTGGACCTCTCCACCGTGGTCCCCTCGATCTCCGGGCCGAAGCGGCCGCAGGACCGCATCTCGCTCACCGACGCGAAGGCGCAGTTCCACGAGGACATCAAGAACTACGCCACGCACGTCGACGACAACGCCTCCGGCGACACCGTGGACGACGTCGCGGCGCAGTCCTTCCCGGCCTCGGACGCCCCCGGCTACACCGCGGACGACCACCAGTCGGAGGCGGACCGCCCGCGCGAGCACCACGCCTTCGCCGAGGACGGCCGCCCGAGCAAGCAGGTCCCCGTGACCATGCCCGACGGCCGCGAGTTCGAGCTCGACCACGGCGCGGTCTCGATCGCGTCGATCACCTCGTGCACCAACACCTCGAACCCGTCGGTCATGATGGCCGCCGCGGTGCTGGCGCGCAACGCCGTCGAGAAGGGGCTCAAGGCCAAGCCCTGGGTCAAGACCTCGATCGCCCCGGGCTCGAAGGTCGTCACCGACTACTACGAGAAGTCCGGTCTGGTGCCGGCGCTCGAGGAGCTCGGCTTCTTCATCGTGGGCTACGGCTGCACCACCTGCATCGGCAACTCCGGTCCCCTCGAGGACGAGATCTCCCAGGCCATCCAGGACAACGACCTGGCCGTGACCTCGGTGCTCTCCGGCAACCGCAACTTCGAGGGCCGCATCAACCCGGACGTGAAGATGAACTACCTGGCGTCCCCGCCGCTGGTCATCGCCTACGCCCTGGCCGGCAACATGGACTTCGACTTCGAGAGCGAGTCCCTGGGCCAGGACGCCGACGGCAACGAGGTGTACCTCAAGGACATCTGGCCGGACCCGGCCGAGGTGCAGAAGATCATCGACGCGTCCATCGACACGGAGATGTTCACCCGCGAGTACGGCACCATCTTCGACGGCGACGAGCGCTGGCAGAACCTGGACACCCCCACCGGAAAGACGTTCGAGTGGAACCCCGAGTCCACCTACGTCCGCAAGCCCCCGTACTTCGAGGGCATGACGATGGAGACGACCCCGGTCGAGGACATCACGGGCGCCCGCGTGCTGCTGAAGCTGGGCGACTCGGTCACGACCGACCACATCTCCCCGGCGGGCTCGTTCAAGTCCGACACCCCGGCCGGCAAGTACCTCATCGAGAACGGGGTCCAGCGCAAGGACTTCAACTCGTACGGCTCCCGCCGCGGCAACCACGAGGTCATGATCCGCGGCACCTTCGCCAACATCCGGATCAAGAACCAGCTCCTGGACGGCGTGGAGGGCGGCTACACCCGCGACTTCACGCAGGAGGGCGGCCCGCAGGCCGCCGTCTACGACGCCTCCATCAACTACCAGGAGGCCGGCGTCCCGCTGGTCGTGCTGGGCGGCAAGGAGTACGGCTCCGGGTCCTCCCGCGACTGGGCCGCGAAGGGCACCTCCCTGCTGGGCGTCAAGGCCGTCATCGCCGAGAGCTACGAGCGCATCCACCGCTCGAACCTCATCGGCATGGGCGTGCTCCCGCTGCAGTACCCGGCCGGGGAGTCCGCGGACTCCCTCGGCCTGGAGGGCACGGAGACCTTCGACATCCAGGGCGTGACCGGGCTCAACGAGGGCACCACCCCGAAGACGCTCAAGGTCACCGCCACGAAGGAGGACGGCTCCACCGTCGAGTTCGACGCGGTCCTGCGCATCGACACGCCGGGCGAGGCGGACTACTACCGCAACGGCGGCATCCTGCAGTACGTGCTCAGGAACATCGCGAAGTCCTGATCCCAGGGCGTTCGCAGCACGCAGGGGCCCGGTCCGGGAACGGACCGGGCCCCTGCGCGTCGTCGGCCCTGTCGGGGCGAACGAGTAGGATCGGGGGAGCGCGCCGCCCCGGCCCCCCGGGACCGACGGCGCGAGCGACCACGACGCCGAGGACTGCGGGAGAAACCATGAGCGTGCTGGAGCGGGTGTCCGGGCCCGAGGACCTCGCGGGACTGAGCCGCGCGGAGCTGGGCCGGCTGGCCGAGGAGATCCGCGAGTTCCTCGTCACCCACGTCTCCGCGACGGGCGGCCACCTGGGACCCAACCTGGGCGTCGTCGAGCTGACCCTCGCGGTGCACCGGGTCTTCGACTCGCCCAAGGACTCCGTCGTCTTCGACACCGGGCACCAGTCCTACGTGCACAAGCTGCTCACCGGCCGCAAGAACTTCGAGACCCTGCGCCAGGAGGGCGGTCTCGCCGGCTACCCGGACCGGCGCGAGTCGGAGCACGACATCGTCGAGTCCTCCCACGCGTCCTCCTCCCTGTCCTGGGCCGACGGCATCTCGCGCGGCTACGCGATGACCGGTCAGCACGACCGGCACACGGTGGTGCTGGTGGGGGACGGGGCGCTCACCGGCGGGATGGCCTGGGAGGCCGTCAACAACATCGCCTCCGACCGCGACCGCAAGGTCGTCATCGTGGTCAACGACAACGGCCGCTCCTACGCCCCGACCGTCGGCGGCTTCGCCAACCACCTCGCGGAGCTCCAGGCCAGCGTGCAGCAGGGCGTGGACGCCGTGCGCACCGACCGCCGCTACGAGCAGACCCTCGAGACCGTGAAGGACCTGCTGAAGCACTCCGGCCCCGTCGGGGAGATGTTCTACCGCGGTCTGCACGGGATGAAGCAGGGCATCAAGGACGTCGTGGTGCCCCAGGGCATCTTCGAGGACCTCGGCATGAAGTACGTCGGCCCCGTCGACGGGCACGACCTCGAGGCCGTCGAGCAGGCCCTGGGCAACGCCAAGAACTACGGCGGACCGGTCATCGTGCACGCGATCACCGAGAAGGGCCACGGCTACGGGCCCGCCACCGCGAACGTGGACGACCAGTTCCACGCCGTGGGCGTCATCGACCCCGTCACCGGACGCTCCACGGCCACGAGCTCCGAGCGCAGCTGGACGGCCGTGTTCCGCGACGAGATCGCCCGGATCGCCGACGAGCGCGAGGACGTCGTCGGCATCACCGGCGCCATGCTCATCCCCGTGGGGCTGCAGAAGATGCAGGCCGCCCACCCCGACCGGGTCGTGGACGTGGGCATCGCCGAGCAGCACGCCATCGCCATGGCCGCCGGCATGGCCTACGGCGGCCTCCACCCCGTGGTGGCCCTCTACGCGACGTTCCTCAACCGCGGCTTCGACCAGCTCCTCATGGACGTGGCGCTGCACCGGGCCGGCGTCACGGTCGTCCTCGACCGGGCCGGGGTCACCGGCCCGGACGGCCCCAGCCACCACGGCATGTGGGACCTCGCGCTGCTCCAGATCGTGCCCGGGCTCCACCTGGCCGCACCGCGCGACGAGCCCACCCTGACCGAGGAGCTGCGCGAGGCGGTGGCCGTCGACGACGCCCCCACCGTCATCCGGTACCCCAAGGGCGCCGTGGGCGCCCCCGTCCCGGCCGTCGAGCGGCTGGCGGACGGGGTGGACGTGCTCGCGCGCCGCGGCGGCGAGAGCGGGACCGAGGGCGCCCGCCGGGACGTCCTGCTCGTGTCCGTCGGCGCCATGAGCGCTCTGGCGCTGGACGTGGCCGACCGGCTCGAGGCCCACGGCGTCACCTCCACCGTGGTCGACCCCCGCTGGGTGCTGCCCGTGCCGGCCTCGGTCATCGAGCTCGCCGCCCAGCACCGGATCGTGGTGGTCGTCGAGGACGGCGTGCGCGCCGGCGGGATCGGCTCCCGGATCCGCCAGGAGATGCGGGCGGCGGGCGTCGACACCGCCCTCAACGAGGTGGGGCTGCCCACGGAGTTCCTCCTGCACGGCTCCCGCTCCCAGGTCCTCGCGCGGGTCGGGCTGACCGCCCAGCGCGTGGCCCAGGACACGCTGGCCTCCGTGCTCGGCACCCGGGTGCCCTACGCGCGCCCGGTGCAGGGCGCGGCCGCCGGCCAGGGTGCCGTGCCCGACACGGCCGAGGATGCCCGCGGGGCTTCGCTGCCTCGGTCGCACCGGGGCTGAGCCCCGCTCAGCCGAGCAGGATCCGCCCGTCCGCCACGCTCGCGGGGTACGGCTCCAGCCCGGACTCGGCGGGTCCGGCCAGGACCTCGCCGGTCGTGAGGTCGAACTGCGAGGAGTGGCACGGGCAGACGTAGAGCTCCTCCTGCGGGGCCACCATGCACCCCTGGTGCGGGCACACGGGGGAGAACGCGACGACCGTGTCCGGGTCCGGGCGGCTCACGACGGCCTGTACGCCGTCCCGGTCGAACTTCACCGCCGAGCCCACCGGCAGGTCCTCGACGGCGCCCGCGTCCACGGGGCCGGACGCTGCGGGGGCGGGGCCGCCGCCCGTCGACGGCGGGGCGTCGGCGGCGCACGCGGTGAGCGCCACGGTGGAGCCGGCCCCGGCCAGGCCGAGGACCGTGCGCCGGGACGGGGCGGACGGGGTGGTCGGGCGCTCGGGCATCGGGGTCCTCTCGACGGCGGGGTGCGGGTCCGCCGTCAGTCTAGGCGCCGCGCCCCACCCCGGGCGCTGCCTGCCCGAGGGCGCCCCGTGCGGTGATCGCTGTGAGCGGAGCCGCACGGGGCCGGTGTCCGCCGCGCCGGTTCATCAGTAGGATGATGAAGACATCAGTCAGCGGGACGGGCCGTGCACGACCGGCTCGTCCTCGGGCCCGGCCGCCGCGCCGGGACGGACGGAAGGACAGCACCATGATCAAGCGACTCATCTTCGTCACCGGATTCGGGGTCGGCTTCGTGGTCGGCTCGGCCTCGGGCCGCAAGAGCTACGAGGCCCTCAAGCAGAACGCCGTGAAGACGTGGCACGACCCCAAGGTCCAGGAGAAGGTCTCCGAGGGCACCGACTGGGTGAAGTCCGAGGTGCCCGTGGTCGGCGGGAAGCTGGCCGACAGCGCCAAGAAGGCCGCCGACACCGTGGGCACCAAGGCCGCCGACGCCTCCTCGTCCGTCAAGGAGAAGGTCTCCGGGTCCTCGGCCGGCACGGAATCCTCCAGCGGTGCCGCCGCCACGGGGGCTTCGACCGCCGGGACCTCGACCACCGGCTACGCCGACCTGCAGGACGCGAAGCCGGTGACCCCGGAGAGCCCCCTGGACCCGGCCGAGCCGCACCCGGCCCCCGGCGACACGCAGCACTGACCCGCCGGCGCCCGCCCGCAGCACCGCTGCCGCAGGGCGCGGGCCGCGGGGCGAG
>NZ_PDDL01000144.1:0-6805 GCF_020833785.1 Kocuria sp. CCUG 69068 | reverse complement strand
CCGCGTGGGCGCCCGGCTCTCCGGCGAGCCGCTGGAGCGGGTGCGCACGGACGAGCTGCCCAGCGAGGGGACCGTGCCCGGCTGCGTCCAGGTCCCGCCCGCGGGCCTGCCGGTCGTCCTGCTGCAGGACGCGCCCACCACCGGCGGCTACCCCGTGCTCGGGGTGGTGCACCCGGAGGACCTCGCCGTGCTCGCCCAGCTGCGCCCCGGCGGGCGCCTGCGCTTCGTCCGGCTGCCGGCGCCCGATCTCGGCCCGCCGCCCGCGGAGGACCCCGGGCCCGCCACCGCGCAGGCCGAACCCGACAGCACCGCCGCCAGCACGTCCACCGACATGTCCACCGACACCTCCCGGGAGTAGCACCGTGCGCAAGATCCTGATCGCCAACCGCGGGGAGATCGCCGTCCGCGTCGTCCACGCCTGCGCCGAGGCCGGCCTCGAGTCCGTGGCCGTCTACGCCGACCCCGACGCCGACGCCCCGCACGTCCTCCTGGCCGACGAGGCGTACGCCCTGGAGGGCACCTCGGCCGCCGAGACCTACCTGGACGGGGACGAGGTGCTCGCGATCGCGCGCCGGTGCGGCGCCGACGCCGTGCACCCGGGCTACGGGTTCCTCTCCGAGAACGCCGGGTTCGCCCGGGCGGTGATCGAGGCCGGCCTCACCTGGATCGGCCCCTCCCCCGAGACGATCGTGCTGCTGGGGGACAAGGTCGCCGCCCGCGAGATCGCCCGGCGCGCGGGCGCCCCGCTCGTGCCGGGCAGCGACGGCCCGGTCGAGTCGCCGGAGGACGCCCGGGCCTTCGCGCAGGAGCACGGCCTGCCGGTGATCGTGAAGGCCGCCCACGGCGGCGGGGGCCGCGGCATGCGCGTGGTCCGGGAGCTCGACGAGGTCGAGGACGCCTTCCGCTCGGCCGCCCGCGAGGCGCAGAGCGCGTTCGGCCGCGGCGAGTGCTTCGTGGAGCGCTTCCTGGACCGCCCGCGGCACGTGGAGGCGCAGGTCGTGGCCGACTCCCACGGCCACGTCGTCGTGCTCGGGACCCGGGACTGCTCCCTGCAGCGCCGCCACCAGAAGCTCGTCGAGGAGGCCCCCGCGCCGTTCCTCTCGGACGACCAGCGCGAGCGGATCGCCGCCGCCGCCGAGGGCATCTTCCGGGAGGCCGGGTACGTGGGGGTGGGCACCGCCGAGTTCCTCGTGGCCCCGGACGGGCTGATCTCCTTCCTGGAGGTCAACACCCGGCTGCAGGTGGAGCACCCGATCACCGAGGAGGTCTACGGCGTGGACCTGGTCCGCGCCCAGCTGACCGTGGCCGCCGGGGACCCGCTGCCCGTGCTCGAGACCCCGGTCCCGCGCGGGCACGCGTTCGAGTTCCGGATCAACGCCGAGGACCCCGGCCGCGGCTTCCTGCCCTCCGGGGGCACGGTCGAGGCCGTCGACACCCCGACCGGCCCGGGTGTGCGCGTGGACTCCGGGGTGCACCGCGGCACCCGGGTGGCCACGACCTTCGACTCACTGCTGCTCAAGCTCGTCGTCAGCGCGCCCACCCGCGAGCAGGCCCTCGTGCGGGCCCGCACCGCCCTGCGCGAGCTGCGGGTGCACGGCGTGGCCACCACGGTCCCGTTCCACCGCGCCGTGCTGGACGCCCCCGCCTTCGCCGGGAGCGAGGGGCTCGGGGTGTGGACCACGTGGATCGAGGACGAGTTCGCCGGCCGGCTCGCCCCGGACGCCGAGTACGCCCGCGCGGACGAGCCGGGCCGCACCCGCTTCACGGTGGACGTGGACGGGCGGCGCGTGAGCATCGGGATCCCCGACGCCCTCGCCGCGGCCCTGGGCTCCGCCCCCGCGGCGTCGGAGGCCGCCCCCGCGGGGGCGCAGCCCGCCGACGACGGCGCCGTCACCGTCACCGCGCCCTTCGCGGGCACGCTCGTCTCGTGGCTGGTGGCCGAGCAGGACGACGTCGAGGCGGGCCAGGACGTCGCCGTGCTGGAGGCCATGAAGACCGAGACCCGGGTGTCCGCGCCGCGGGCCGGCACGGTCCGGGAGCTCGCGGTGGGACCGGGGGACGCGGTGACCGCCGACCAGGTGCTGGCCCGCCTCTCCTGACCGGGCTCCGTCCCCGGGGCGCCCGGACCTCCCCGGGGGCTCACTCGGGGAGCAGCTCCTCGAGGGGCGGGGCCTCCTCGATGAGTCCGTGCTGGACGGCGAGGTCCGCGAGCTCCTGCACGGACTGCCGGTTCACCTCGGTGGGGTAGGCGGGCAGGACGAGCTGGTCGATCAGCTCCTCGTCGAGCTGCGTGTAGCTGGGCAGCACGGCCCGGACCTCGTCGGGGTTGTCCTGCGCGAACTGCAGCGACTTCTCGATGGCGGCCCGGAACGCCTCGACGGTCTCGGGCTCCTGGGCCAGCACGTCCTCGGTGGTGAAGTACACGGCCACCGTCAGGTCCTCGATCGGGAACGCGTAGTTGGAGACCGCCGAGCGCGCCCCGTCCTGCATGGCGATGGTCCGGAACGGCTCGATCGAGCCGATCGCGTCCACCTCGCCCCGCTCCAGGGCCGCCGGCATGTCGGGGAGCGGCACCTCGACGAACTCGACGTCCCCGGGGTCCCCGCCCTGCGCCTCGATGGCCGCGCGGATGGTGGTGTCGCTGATGTTGTTCAGGGTGTTCACCCCGACGGTCCTGCCCTGCAGGTCCGCGGCGTCCTGGATGTCGCTGTCCTCGCGCACCAGGACGTCGGCGAAGTCCTCGCCCTGGACCCCGGTGGAGTTGTTGGCGTTGGCGATGATCTGCAGCGGCAGCCCCTGGGACCGGGCGACGATCAGCGACGTCACGTTGCTGAAGCCGAAGTCCATCTCCCCGCTGACCACGGACGGGACGATGGCCGCACCGCCCTGGGCCTGGGTGATGTCGAGCTCCAGGCCCTCCTCCTCGAAGAAGCCCTGCTCGATCCCGAGGTAGAGGGGTGCCACGTCGGTGCTCGCGATGACGCCCACGCCGACCCTGGTCAGCTCGCCGTCCCCGGCCGCTCCGCCGCCGGACTCCCCTCCCCCGCACGCGGTCACCGTCAGGACGGCCGCCGTGGCGAGTGCTGCACCGGTCTTCTGCATCGAAGCCTCCAGGGAGTGGGTCGGACGTCCTGACAGCGTAGAGGACGGCCTGGTCCGCCACCAGGGTGCCGCCGCACGGCCGGGCGCCCCCGGGATGTCAGGATGGGGATCGATGAACACCGTGCAGAACGAGTTCCTGACGACGGCCGTCGCCCAGGCCGGGCCCGTCCCGCAGGGCGAGGCCATCCCGTGGGCGGTGGACGTGCTGCGCCAGGGCGTCGTGGCCGGCCGGCTGCCGCCCGGGACCCGGCTCTCGGAGGCCCGGGTCAGCGAGGCGCTGCGGGTCTCCCGCAACACCCTGCGCGAGGCGTTCACGATCCTGGTCGGGGAGAACCTGCTGGTGCGGGTGCCCAACCGCGGCGTCTCGGTGGCCCGGCCCGGCGCGGACGACGTGCGGGAGATCCACCGGGTGCGGCTCGCGCTGGAGACCTCGGCGCTGCGCTGGTCGGACCCGGTCCCGCAGCCGGGCCTGCACGCCGCCGTCGAGGACGGCCGCGCCGCCCGCGACCGCCGGGACGTCACCGGCATGGCCGACGCGAACCAGCAGTTCCACCGCGGCGTGGTGGAGCTGGCCGGCTCGCCGCGCCAGGACGAGCTGATGTCCCGGACCCTCGCGGAGATGCGACTGGTGTTCCACTCCATGCGCCAGGACCCGTCCTTCCACGCGCCCTGGATCGAGCGCAACGCCCGGATCCTCGAGCTCTTCGAGCAGGGCCGGCGCGAGGAGGCCGCCGTGCAGATGCACGACTACCTGGAGGCCTCCCGGCAGCAGCTGCTGGACGTCCTGGAGGGCCCCGCGCCGGCCGCGCTCAGGGGACCTGGTACTGCCAGTCGGGCAGGTCGGTGACCAGCATGTGGCCCGGGGCGTGGCCGAGGGCGAACGGCACCCCGGACTCGAGCACCGCCGCCTGGGGCGTCACCCCGCAGGCCCAGAACACGGGGACGTGGCCGTCCGGGATCTGCACCGCGTCCCCGTAGTCGGGGGCCCCGAGGTCCCGGATGCCCAGCTCCTGCGGGGCGCCGACGTGCACCGGGGCGCCGTGCACGGCGGGATAGCGGGAGGTGATGCGCACCGCGTCGGCCACCCGGGAGGCGGGGATCGCCCGCATGGACACGACCAGCGGGCCGGACAGCCGCCCGGCGGGCGCGCACGGGACGTTCGTGCGGTACATCGGGACGTTGACGCCCTGGTCGATGTGGGCGATCGGGATCCCGGCCTCCTGCAGGGCCGCCTCGAAGGTGAAGCTGCAGCCGAGGGCGAAGGTCACGAGGTCCTCGCGCCACACGTCGAGCAGGTCGGTGCGGGTGCCCGCCGCCTCGCCGTCCCGGTAGACGGTGTAGAGCGGGACGTCGGTGCGGACGTCGCCGCCGCCCAGCAGCGGCCCGGTCACCTCGCCGGCCTCGAGCACGCCGAGCACCGGGCACGGCTTGGGGTTGCGCTGGGCGAAGAGCAGGACGTCGAAGGCCCAGTCCGCGGGGACGACGATCAGGTTGGCCTGCGCGAAGCCGTCGCACCAGCCCGACGTGGGCGTGACCAGGCCGCTGCGGAACATCGCCCGGGCGGCGCCCGGGGCCAGGGCGGCCCGGTCCCGCCGGGCCTGCGTGCTGTCCGGTCCCACGGCGATCACGCCCACAGCGCGGCGATGCCGCTGAGGGACTGGTAGCCCAGGAAGATGGTGAGCAGCCACACCACGGTGCCGATCAGCGCGAGCCACTTGGGGTACTCGTAGCCGCCCAGCAGGTCCCGCCGGCGCCAGGCCACCCACAGCAGCACCGCGAAGCCCAGCGGCAGGATGAGCCCGTTGACGGCGCCCGCCACGATGAGCAGCGTGGACGGCGCCTGGCCGAGCAGGGCGAACACGGTGGCGGAGACCAGGATGAAGGCGATGGTCATCAGGTTCCGGGTGCGCGGCTTCGTCCGGGAGGTGGTGAGGAAGGACACCGAGGTGTAGGCGGCGCCGATGACCGAGGAGATGGACGCGGCCCACAGGATGACCCCGAACAGGCGCAGGCCGACCTCCCCGGCGGCGGAGCGGAACGCCTGGGCGGCGAGGTTCTCGCCCGTGAGCTGGGCGCCGCCGGCGACCACCCCGAGGATCGCCAGGAACAGCAGGAAGCGCATGACCCCGGTGAGCACGATGCTCACCACGGAGCTGCGGGAGATCTGCTTGACGCTCTCCACGCCGGTGATCCCGGCGTCGACGATGCGGTGGGCGCCCGCGTAGGTGATGTACCCGCCCACGGTCCCGCCGATGAGGGTCGTGATGATCAGGAAGTCCACGTTCTCGGGCAGCACCACGTTGCGCAGCGCCTCCCCCACCGGGGGCCGCGAGACGAACGCGACGTAGCTCGTCACGAGGATCATGAGCACGCCGAGGACCACCACGATCCGGTCCAGGGCCACGCCCGCGCGCTTGCTGACGAACACGCCCACCGCGATCAGCGCCGTGATGATGCCTCCCCAGGTGGGGTCGAGGCCGAGCAGCGCGTCGAGGCCGAGCCCGCCGCCGGCGGTGTTGCCGATGTTGAAGACGAGCCCGCCGGTGGCCACGAGCGCGGCGATGAACCAGCCGAGGCCCGGCAGCACGCGGTTGCCGAGCTCGTGCGCCTTGAGCCCGGAGACGCCGATGATCCGCCACACGTTCAGCTGCACCGCGATGTCGACGACGATGGAGATGACGATGGCGAACGCGAAGGCGGCGCCCAGCTGCACGGTGAAGTTCGCGGTCTGGGTGATGAACCCGGGGCCGATGGCGCTGGTGGCCATCAGGAAGAGGGCGCCGAGCAGGGCGGAGCGGTTCACGGCCCGCATCGCCGCGGGGCTGCTGACGGCGCCGCGGCCCTCCGGGTCGGGCGGGACGGGGGCGGAGCTGGACATGCGGCCTCCTCGGGACGGGGGCGACCTGCGCCGGGGCACGGCGCCGGCCACCCTGGACGTGGCCGCGGTCACTCTCGTGCCAGTGTAGTGATTGTTGAACAATCTGAACAGGGCCTCCGCCGCTTCTCCGCCTGGACACGCAGCGGCCCCCGGGACAGGCTGGGTCCGGATCCCCGCCCCTCGACGACCGGGAGCAGCGCATGCACGACGACGGGTCCGCGGGTGCCGTGGACGTCCTGCTCCCGGCGCCGGCGTCCCCCGGGTTCCTCCGGGACTTCCTGGCCTCCCAGGCCGTGCCCGGGTGCGACGACCTCGCGGGCGGCGCCCACCGGCGCCCCGTCGTGGTGGACGGAGCGGTCCGCACGGTGACGGTCGACTGGAGGGGCCTCACTCCGGCCGGTCTGCCGGTGCGCGTGGGGCCCGGGGCGGCGGAGACCCTGGAGCCCGTGCTGGAGCGGGTGCGCCGCTGGCTCGGCGAGGGCACGGAGTCCCCCGCGGCGGACCGCGCCCTGGCGGCCGACCCCGTGCTCGCCGCGGACGTGCGCGCCTGGCCCCTGATCCGGCTGCCCGGTGCACCGGACGGCTTCGAGACGGCGGTCCTGACCGTACTGGGGCAGCAGGTCTCCCTCGCCGCGGCCCGCACCTTCGCCGGGCGCCTGGTCCGCCACCACGGCACGCCCGTGACCGGCGGCGCCACCGCCTTCCCGACGGCCCGCCGGATCGCCGGGACGGACCCGGCCCGGCTGCAGCGGGACGTGGGCGTCACCACCCGCCGGGCCGCGACCGTGCACGCGCTCGCCGTGGCGGTCCGCGACGGACTCGTCC
>NZ_PDDL01000143.1:0-6902 GCF_020833785.1 Kocuria sp. CCUG 69068 | reverse complement strand
GGGGGCGCGCAGGGGATCGTGACCGCTGCCGGCGGGGACCGGTGCGGCCCGTGCGCGGGGGTGCGCAGGGGTGCGCGCGGACGGGGCGGCTCGCGGGGATCCGGGCGGCCGGCCGGTGGGACGTCCGGCCGGCCCCCGGGGGAGGGGCCGGTGCGGACGTCGGTGCGCCCGGGCGGGGGCCCGGTGCGGCGGCGGTCCCGAATCCCCCTCGGGCCGCCTCCGACCCTAGGAGCCGGATCCTCTCCTGTCCACTTGGCGCGTTTGCATTGTCCCAGGTCACAAGGCGTTTATGACGTGTTCACCGACGCCCCTCTGGAAGTCCGCCGGGGTCGCTGGTTCCATGGGAGCAGGCCTCTCCGGCCTGCGCCGGGCGCCGGGTGGGGGGCGCGGTCGCAGGTCCTGAGGAAGGTTCGATGATGAGCAGTGCACTGTCCCCCCGGCCGGCGTTCCGGTCGGTCGACCCCGTCCACGTCCCGCTGCTCCCGGAGCACCTCGACGACGCTGCCCCCGACCGCCAGGACGACGGCCTCGGTCTGCACCCCGCCGGGCTCCTCCAGCGGGTCTTCACCGCGGCGGGAGAGGTGGAGGCCGCGGAGTGGGCGCTCGACCACGTCCTCGACGCCGTGGCCTCCGGCGAGGAGGTGGGCATCGGTCTCGACGTCGCCCCCCTCGACGGCGCCCTCGAGTCGGCGCGCTGGGCACTGGACCGGGCGGTGGGCGCCCTGCGCGCCGAGATCCGCTGGGCGGCGCGGCACGGCGTCCCGCTCTGCCTCCTCGCCGAGGCCTCCGCGACGGAGCTGGACGAGGTGCGCTCCGTGCTGCGCTCCGCCGCTCTCGGGGCGGGGACAGGGGGACTGGCCGTCGCCGGCTGAGCCGATCTCCGCCCCGCGGGGGCTCGGAGCCCGGCCTTGTTGTTACGAATGGGTAACTGATACCGGCGGTTCCTGTTTCTCCTGGCGTGTCTGCTGTCGTCCCCCGAACGGACCACATAGATTTCTTCTGGGTGCGGCGGACGGTGATCTCCGTCACGTCGGACCCGGAGCCCCGTGCTCCACGACGCGAGCCCCGTGCTCGCCCCGGCGTGGCCCCGTCCCCCTCGGACTGCGAACCCAGCACTCCTGGCGGGCCCGTATCGACCCATGGAGGAAACGATGAGAACGAAGCGGATCGCGGGCACGTCAGTGGCGCTCTCCGGAGCCCTGCTGCTCACCGCGTGCGGCGGGGGAGACGGCGGGGGCACCGCCGCCGAGGGCGGCGGCGACGGCACCTTCAGCGTGTACATCGGGGAGCCCGAGAACCCGCTGCTGCCCGGCAACACCGGCGAGACGGAGGGCGGCCAGGTCGTCGACGCCCTCTGGACCGGCCTGGTCGAGTACGACCGGGAGTCCAACGAGGCCGTCTACACCGGCGTCGCGGAGTCGATCGAGTCCGAGGACCAGACGACGTGGACGGTCAGCCTCAAGGACGGCTGGACCTTCCACGACGGGTCCCCGGTGACCGCCCAGAGCTACGTGGACTCGTGGAACTACGTGGCCAACAGCGAGAACGCGCAGGGCAACTCCTACTTCTTCTCCAACGTCGAGGGCTACGACGCCCTCCAGGGCGAGGAGGGCGCGAGCCCCACCGCCACCGAGATGTCCGGCCTGCGCGTCGTCGACGAGCAGACCTTCGAGGTCACCCTCAGCGAGCCCTACGCGCAGTGGCCGACCACCGTCGGCTACACCGCGTTCTTCCCGATGCCGGAGGCGTTCTTCGAGGACCCCGAGGGCTTCGGCGAGCAGCCGATCGGCAACGGCCCGTTCAAGGCGGACGAGGCCTTCCAGGAGGGCCAGGGCATCACGCTCACCCGCTACGACGAGTTCGGCGGCGACGAGCCGGCCAAGGCCGCCGCCGTGGAGTTCCGCGTCTACACCGAGATCAACACCGCCTACAACGACCTCCAGGCCGGCTCGCTCGACGTGGTCGACCAGATCCCGCCGGACGCCATCGCCTCCGCCGAGGACCAGTTCGGCGAGCGGTTCAAGACCACCCCGCGCGGCGACATCACCGCGCTCGGCTTCCCGACCTACGACGAGCGCTTCGCCGACCCGGAGGTCCGCCGCGCCTTCTCCATGGCCATCGACCGGCAGGCGATCACCGACGCGATCTTCCAGGGCTCCCGCACCCCGGCCGCGTCCTTCGTCTCGCCCGTGATCGACGGCCACCGCGAGGACGCCTGCGACGCGTGCGAGCTGAACGTCGAGGAGGCCAACCGGATGCTCGACGAGGCGGGCTTCGACAAGTCCGAGCCCGTGGACCTGTGGTTCAACGCCGGCGCCGGCCACGAGGAGTGGATGCAGGCCGTCGGCAACCAGCTCCGCGAGAACCTGGGCGTCGAGTACCAGCTGCGCGGCGACCTCCAGTTCGCGGAGTACCTGCCCAAGCAGGACGAGAAGGGCATGACCGGCCCGTTCCGCTCCGGCTGGATCATGGACTACCCGGTCATGGAGAACATGCTCGGCCCGACGTACTCCACGGCGGCCCTGCCGCCGGCCGGCTCGAACGTGACGTTCTACTCGAACGAGGAGTTCGACGCCAAGCTGCAGGAGGGCAACGCCGCCGACTCGATCGACACGGCGATCCAGGCCTACCAGGAGGCCGAGGACCTGCTCGTGGCCGACATGCCGGCCACGCCGCTGTTCTTCGGGCTCGTGCAGTACGCACACTCGGAGAACGTGGAGGAGGTCTACGTCAACAGCTTCGGCCGCGTCGAGGTCGAGGACGTCGTCGTCACCTCGGAGTGATCCGACCCTGACCCGGGGCGCCCCGCACGGGGCGCCCCGGGCCCACCTGTCCGCGCAACACCTCCGCACACACAAGGAGACCCATGGGGCGGTACGTCCTCCGCCGTCTGCTGCTGACCGTCCCGGTGCTGCTGGGCGCGTCCCTGCTCATCTTCTCGATGGTCTACGCGCTGCCCGGCGATCCCATCCGGGCGCTGGCCGGCGACCGGCCGCTGTCCGAGGCCGTGCAGGCGCAGCTGCGCACCGAGTACAACCTCGACGACCCGCTGCTGATCCAGTACGCCAAGTACCTGGGCGGCCTGGTGCAGGGCGACTTCGGCACCGACTTCTCGGGCCGTCCCGTCCTCGACACGATCGTGGACCGGCTGCCGGTGACGGCCCGGCTGGCCCTCGTGGCCGTGGCCTTCGAGATCCTCATCGGCATCCTCGCCGGCGTGCTGGCTGGCCTGCGGCGCGGATCCTTCTTCGACAACCTCGTGCTGGTCTCCACCACGGTGGTCGTGTCCATCCCCGTCTTCGTCCTCGGCTTCCTCGCCCAGTACGTCTTCGGCGTACGGCTCGGCTGGTTCCCCATCGCCGGCATCTCGGACGGCTGGTACAGCTACGTCCTGCCCGGCTTCGTGCTCGCGGCGCTCTCGCTCGCCTACGTGGCCCGGCTGACCCGCACGAGCCTCGCGGAGAACCTGCAGAGCGACTACGTGCGCACGGCGCGCGCCAAGGGCCTCAGCGAGGTGTCGGTGGTCGGCAAGCACACCCTGCGCAACAGCCTCATCCCGGTGGTCACCTTCATCGGCGCCGACCTCGGCGCCCTCATGGGCGGGGCCATCGTCACCGAGTCGGTGTTCAACATCCCCGGTCTCGGCCGGGCGGTCTACGACGCGGTGCTGCGGCAGGAGGGCGCCGTCGTCGTCGGGATCGTCACCCTGTTCGTCTTCTTCTACATCTTCTTCAACCTGGTGGTCGATGTCCTCTACGCCGCCCTCGACCCGAGGATCCGCTATGAATGAGCCGCGTCCGGAGAGCGTCCGCGAGGAGCGGGACGCCCACCACGAGACCTTCTCCGACCGCGTGGACGACCGCGCCGACGAGATCGCCTCGGCGGCGGCCGCGGGGGACATCGAGCAGGTCAGCCTGTGGCGGGACGCCTGGAAGGGCCTGCTCCGCAACCCCTTCTTCCTGGTGGGGGCCCTGCTCTTCGTCGTGTTCGCGGTGATGGCCCTCGCCCCGCAGGTGTTCACCTCGGTGGACCCGCGGGCCTGCAGCCTCGGCCGCTCGGGGGAGGGCCCGCAGCCCGGGGCGCCGTTCGGCTACGACGTGCAGGGCTGCGACTACTACTCGAACGTGGTGCACGGCGCGCGCATCTCCCTGGCCATCGGCTTCCTCGCCGTCCTGGGCACCCTGGCCATCGGCGTGGTGGTGGGCGCGCTCGCCGGCTACTACGGCGGCTGGCTCGACTCGTTGCTCGCCCGGATCACCGACATCTTCTACGGCCTGCCGCTCATCCTGGGCGCCATCATCCTGCTCTCCGTGCTGCCCGAGCGCGGGGTGCTCGAGGTCTCCCTCGCGCTGATCGCGTTCGGCTGGATGACGGCCATGCGCCTGGTCCGCTCCAACGTGATCGGGGTCAAGGAGGCCGACTACGTCCAGGCGGCCCGGGCGCTGGGCGCGCGGACCGGCCGGATCCTCACCAAGCACATCCTGCCCAACGCCGTGGCGCCCGTCCTGGTCTACTCCACCATCGCGGTCGGCACGATCATCGCCTCCGAGGCGACGCTCACCTTCCTGGGCGTGGGCCTGCAGCTGCCCGAGATCTCCTGGGGTCTGCAGATCAACGCGGCGCAGAACAGGCTGCGCGACGCCCCGCACCTGATCCTCTTCCCGTCGCTGTTCCTGTCCCTGACCGTGCTCTCGTTCATCCTCATGGGCGACGCGCTGCGCGACGCCCTCGACCCGAAGTTGCGCCGATGACACCCTCCTCCGTCCCCGCTC
This sequence comes from Kocuria sp. CCUG 69068, assembly GCF_020833785.1. Classification (NCBI taxonomy): domain Bacteria; kingdom Bacillati; phylum Actinomycetota; class Actinomycetes; order Micrococcales; family Micrococcaceae; genus Kocuria; species Kocuria sp. CCUG 69068. Next base: position 2,130 of record NZ_PDDL01000143.1, on the reverse strand, counting down.
CCACCCCCGCCCCCGTGCCCGCGCCGCCGGGCGGCGCGGCGGGCCCCGTGCTCGAGGTCGACGACCTCGCGGTGGAGTTCCGCTCCCGCCGGCGCACCGTCCGGGCCGTCAACGGGATCAGCTACACCGTCCGGGCCGGCGAGACCCTCGCGATCGTCGGGGAGTCCGGCTCCGGCAAGAGCGTCAGCGCCCAGGCCGTCATGGGCATCCTCGACATCCCGCCCGCCCGCATCACGCACGGCGAGATCCGCTTCCACGGCGAGGACCTGCTGGGCATGAGCCGCCGGGACCAGCGGGCGGTGCGGGGGCCGGGCATCGCCATGGTCTTCCAGGACGCCCTCTCCGCGCTGAACCCGGTCTTCTCCGTGGGCCACCAGATCGGCGAGCTGTTCCGCGCCCACCGGGGCGCCTCCCGGCAGGAGGCGAAGGCCCGGGCGATCGAGCTCATGGAGCGCGTGGGGATCCCCGCGGCCCGGGAGCGCGTGGGCGACTTCCCGCACCAGTTCTCCGGCGGCATGCGCCAGCGCGTGATGATCGCGATGGCCATCGCCCTGGACCCGGACATCCTGATCGCCGACGAGCCGACCACCGCGCTCGACGTCACCGTCCAGGCCCAGATCATGGACCTGCTCACCGAGCTCCGCACGCAGACCGGGATGGGCGTCATTCTCATCACCCACGACCTGGGGGTGGTCAACGAGGTCGCCGACCGGGTGGCGGTGATGTACGCGGGCAGCATCGTGGAGAACGGCACGGTCGACGAGGTGCTCTCGGCGCCCCTGCACCCCTACACCCGGGGGCTGATGTCCTCGATGCCCAGCCTCGAGTCCCAGGGCGAGCGGCTCCTGCCCATCGCCGGGACCCCGCCGGACCTCTCCGCCGTCCCCGCCGGCTGCGCGTTCCACCCGCGCTGCCCCATGGCCCGGTTCGGGCGGACGGCGGCACCGGGCAAGGACTGCGCCGCGGACGTCCCGGTGCTGCGCGAGGTCGTGCCGGGCCGGACGGCCGCGTGCCACTACAGCGAGGAGCTCGAGCATGAGTGACACCCTGCCGACGACGACGGCGGACGCGCCCCTCCTGGAGCTGCGCGGGCTCACCAAGCACTTCCCCCTCACCCAGGGGGTGCTGCTGCGGCGGACCGTGGGCCAGGTCCAGGCGGTGGACGGCGTGAGCATGACCCTCGGCCCGGGGGAGACCCTGGGGCTCGTGGGCGAGTCCGGCTCCGGCAAGTCCACCGTGGCGAAGCTCATCATGGCGCTGCAGCAGCCCACCGCGGGCCAGGTCCTGTACAAGGGCCGGGACGTGGCCGCGATGTCCTCGCGGCAGCTGCGGGAGTACCGCCGCAACGTGCAGATCATCTTCCAGGACCCCTACTCGTCCCTCAACCCGCGGATGACGGTGGGGGACATCGTGGCCGAGGCCTGGGACGTGCACCCCAACGCCGTGGCGCGGCAGGACCGCGCGGCCACGGTCCGGGAGCTGCTGGAGCGGGTGGGGCTGCGGCCCGACTACGCCAACCGGTACCCGCACCAGTTCTCCGGGGGCCAGCGGCAGCGCATCGGGATCGCACGGGCTCTGGCCCTGCGCCCCGAGGTGATCATCTGCGACGAGCCGGTCTCGGCCCTGGACGTCTCCGTCCAGGCGCAGGTCATCAATCTGCTGCAGGACCTGCAGGACGAGTTCGGCCTGTCCTTCCTCTTCATCGCCCACGACCTCTCGGTGGTGCGCCACCTCAGCGACCGGGTCGCGGTGATGTACCTGGGCAAGGTGGTGGAGACGGGCGACCGGGACGCGATCTACCACCGGGCCGCCCACCCGTACACGCAGGCCCTGCTCTCCGCGGTGCCGGTCCACGAGCCCGCCCTGCGCGGGGGGCGCGAGCGGATCATGCTCAGCGGCGACCTGCCCAGTCCCGCGAACCCGCCCTCCGGGTGCCGGTTCCGGACGCGGTGCTGGAAGGCGCAGGACGTGTGCGCCGAGCAGGAGCCGGAGCTCGTGGACCGCGGCCAGGGCCACCCGGCGGCCTGCCACTTCGCCGAGAGCCGGGACCTCGTGCCCGGCTCGGCCTAGCAGCCGGCCCGCGCGGCAGACCCGCGCCGCGGGCCGGGTTCAGCGGGCTCCGGACCCTCC
>NZ_PDDL01000142.1:0-7103 GCF_020833785.1 Kocuria sp. CCUG 69068 | reverse complement strand
ACGGGGACGCCGGAGCCGGCACGGACGCAGGACCGGACCCGGGCGGGGCGGGCGCGGCCGGTGCCGCGGTGGTGCCGGAGGGTTCCGGCGGGGCCGGGGGAGCGGCCCCGGGATCAGGTGCGCACCCGGCCACGAGCACCGCGGCGGTGAGCAGGAGGGCGCCGGCGCGCAGGGCGTCCATCAGTTCTTGCGCAGCAGCACGCGCCGGATCGAGTGGTCGGAGTCCTTGGAGAGGATCAGCCGGGCGCGGCCGCGCGTCGGCTGCACGTTCTCGATCAGGTTGGGCTCGTTGATCCGCCGCCAGATGCCGGTGGCGGTGGCCACGGCCTTCTCGTCGGAGAGGTCGGCGTAGCGGTGGAAGTAGGAGCCGGGGTCGGCGAACGCGGAGGAGCGCAGGGCCTGGAACCGCTCCACGTACCAGCGCTCGATGTCCGCGGGCCGGGCGTCCACGTAGATCGAGAAGTCGAAGAAGTCGCTCAGGGCGAGGGCGGCCCGGTCCCCGGGGCCCACCTTGGCGGGGGCGAGCACGTTGAGCCCCTCGATGATGACCACGTCCGGGCGGGTCACCACGACCTCCTCGCCGGGCAGGATGTCGTAGCTGTGGTGCGAGTACTTGGGCGCCCGCACCTCGGGGGCGCCCGACTTGATCTTCGCGACGAAGCGCAGCAGGGCGCGGCGGTCGTAGGACTCCGGGAAGCCCTTGCGGTCCATGAGCCCGCGGCGCTGCAGCTCCGCGTTGGGGTACAGGAAACCGTCGGTGGTGATGAGCTGCACGTGGGGGGTGGACGGCCACCGGGACAGCAGCTCGCGCAGGAGGCGGGCCGTGGTGGACTTGCCGGCGGCCACGGAGCCGGCGATGCCGATCACGAACGGGGTCCGGGCGTGCTCCTCGCCGAGGAACGCGTTGGTCGAGGCGTTGAGCCGGTTCGACGACTCGTCGTAGAGGGTCAGCAGCCGCGAGATGGGGAGGTACACCTCGCGGACCTCCGCGACGTCGAGCCGGTCGCCGAGGCCGCGCAGGTTCTCGATCTCCCGAGAGGTGAGGGGAACGTCGATCTCGTGGGAGAGTCTCGACCAGGTCTGCCGGTCGAGCTCCACGAAGGGCGAGGCGCGTTCGCTCAGCGTAGATGCGGTCATCGACCACAGTCTAGACCGCACCCCGGCGCCCGAGGTGTACCGGAGACAGGCCCCGTACCCGGGTGTAGATTTGGTCTCGATCCGGTATTCGCCGTGAGAGAACTCACAGCAGTGCACGGCGCGTGCGCTCCGCCGGTGGAGGACCACCCCGCTCGAGAGTCAGGACAGGACCATGGCGACGGCAACGACCTCAGAGACCACAGCACCGGCGGGAGGGCGGTCGACGGCGGCCCGCGCGCACGTGCAGCGCTTCGGCACGTTCCTCTCGGGGATGATCATGCCCAACATCGGGGCGTTCATCGCCTGGGGGCTGATCACCGCGTTCTTCATCGAGGCGGGCTTCACCCCCTTCGGCCCGCTGGGCGGGTTCGGCGAGAACGCCGAGGGCGAGCCGTACACGGGCCTGGTCGGCCCGATGATCACCTACCTCCTGCCGCTGCTGATCGCCTACACGGGCGGGCGGATGGTCTACGACGTCCGCGGCGGCGTGGTCGGGGCGATCGCGACGATGGGCGTGATCGTGGGCACCGACATCCCCATGTTCATCGGGGCGATGCTCATGGGCCCGCTGACCGCGTGGGTGATGAAGAAGGTCGACGCCATCTGGGACGGGAAGATCAAGCCCGGCTTCGAGATGCTCGTGAACAACTTCTCCGCCGGCATCCTGGCCGCGGCCATGGCCATCTTCGGCTTCTTCCTGATCGGCCCCGCCGTGCTGGCCTTCTCCAACGCGGCCGCCTCGGCGGTGGACTTCCTGGTCACCCGGGGGCTGCTGCCGCTGACCTCGATCCTCATCGAGCCCGCGAAGGTGCTGTTCCTCAACAACGCGATCAACCACGGCATCCTCACCCCCCTGGGCACCGCCCAGGCCCTGGAGGAGGGCAAGTCGATCCTCTTCCTGCTCGAGGCAAACCCCGGCCCCGGTCTGGGCATCCTGCTGGCCTACACGGTCTTCGGCCGCGGCGCCGCGCGCGCCTCGGCCCCCGGCGCGGCCCTGATCCACTTCGTGGGCGGCATCCACGAGATCTACTTCCCGTACGTGCTGATGAAGCCGGCGCTGATCCTGGCGGCGATCGCGGGAGGCATGACGGGCATCTTCACGCTGACCCTCTTCGACGCGGGCCTGCGCGCCCCGGCCGCCCCGGGCTCGATCATCGCGATCTTCGCCCAGGCCACCACCGACAGCTACGTGGGCGTGGCCCTCGCGGTGACGGCCGCGACCGCCGTGTCCTTCTTCGTGGCCTCGATCATCCTCAAGGCCTCCAAGGACAAGGGCGAGGGAGACCTCACCGAGGCCACCTCCCGGATGGAGGGGATGAAGGGCAAGAAGAGCTCCGTGTCCTCCGCGATCGTCGGCACCAGCGGCGGCGCGGACACCGGCGGGACCCCCGCCCGTGAGCTGGCCGACGGCGGACCGGTGCAGCGCATCGTGTTCGCGTGCGACGCCGGCATGGGCTCCTCCGCGATGGGCGCCTCCGTGCTGCGGAACAAGGTCAAGGCGGCCGGGTTCGCCGACGTCAAGGTCACCAACGCGGCGATCGCCAACCTCACCGACGACTTCGACATCGTGGTCACCCACCAGGACCTGGCCACGCGGGCCCGGCCGAAGGTGCCCAGCGCCGCGGTGGTGACCGTCGACAACTTCATGGGCAGCCCCCGCTACGACGAGATCGTCGAGGCCGTGCAGCAGCGCAACGGCGCCGCCGTCCCGGCGGGCGGCGGCGCGGCGGCGGCCACGGCCGGCGGCGGGGGAGCGGCCTCCGGCGGCGACACCGTGGCCGCGGACCCGGGCGAGGGCGCCGGGACGTCCGGGGACGCCACCATCCTCACCAGGGACCGGATCGTCATGGACGGCGGCGCGCGCAACGCCGCGCAGGCCATCGACGAGGCCGGCGGCCTGCTGGTGGCGGCCGGTGCCGTGACCGACGCGTACGTGGCCTCCATGCACGAGCGCGAGGAGTCGGTGTCCACCTTCATGGGCAACGGCCTGGCCATCCCGCACGGCACCAACCAGGCGAAGGACAGCATCCGCTCCTCGGCCCTGTCGGTCGTGCGCTACCCCGAGGGCCTGGACTGGAACGGCAAGCCCGTCACCTGGGTGATCGGCATCGCCGGCAAGGACAACGAGCACCTCGCGATCCTCTCCCGGGTCGCGAAGATCTTCGGCAACAAGGAGAAGGTGCGCCAGCTGGACGAGGCGAGGACCGCCGACGAAGTGCTCGACCTACTGGGGAAGGTGAACGACTGATGAAGTGCGTCCACTTCGGGGCGGGCAACATCGGCCGCGGCTTCGTCGGCCTGCTCATGCACCGCTCGGGCTACGAGGTCGTGTTCGCCGACGTGGCGGCCCCGCTGATCGACGCGCTGGCGTCGACCCCCAGCTACACCGTCCACGAGGTCGGCGCCGGCTCCCGCGACACGGTCGTCGAGGGGTACCGGGCGCTCAACTCGGCGGACGCCCCGGAGTCCGTGGTCGCCGAGATCGCCACGGCGGACGTGGTCACCACGGCCGTGGGCGCGCACATCCTCAAGTTCGTGGCGCCGCTCGTGGCGCGCGGCATCGCCGCGCGCCCGGACGGCGCATCCCCCGTGGCGGTCATGGCGTGCGAGAACGCCCTGTCCGCCACGGACCTGCTCGCCGAGGCCGTCCGCGCCGAGTACGGCGGCGAGGACCTCGACCGCCGGGCGGTGTTCGCCAACACCGCCGTCGACCGGATCGTGCCCCAGCAGGACGGCGGCGGGCTCGACGTGGTCGTGGAGCAGTTCCACGAGTGGGTCATCGACCGCACCCCGTTCGCGGGGGGCGAGCCGGCCATCGAGGGGGCGACCTACGTCGACGACCTCGTGCCCTACATCGAGCGCAAGCTGTTCACGGTCAACACCGGCCACGCCGCGTGCGCGTACTTCGGCTACCGGGCCGGCCGGCACCGCATCGCGGAGGCGATCGCCGACCCCGGGATCCGGGAGCGGGTCGCGGCAGCGCTCGCGGAGACGCAGGCGCTGCTCGTGGCGAAGCACGGGTTCGACGAGCAGGAGCACGGACGCTACGTCGCGAAGATCCTCGACCGCTTCGCCAACGAGCACCTCCCCGACACCGTGGAGCGCGTGGGCCGTGCCCCGCTGCGCAAGCTCGGCCGGCACGAGCGGTTCGTGGGCCCGGCGGCCGAGCTGGCCGAACGGGGCCTCGGCACCGACGGGCTGCAGGCGGCCGTGGGGGCCGCCCTGCGCTTCGACCCGGCCGACGACCCGGAGGCCGTCCGGCTGGGCGAGCTCCTCGACACGCTGGAGCCGGCCGACGCCGTCCGGGAGATCACGGGGCTGGACGCCGGGCACCCGCTCTTCCCGCCGCTCGAGGCGCTGGTGGCCGACGCCGTCCGGGAGCGCCGGGGCTGACCGGACCCCACGGAAGGGCCCACAGGCGGGACGGGCCGTGTCCCCAGAAGAGGCGGAAACACGGCCCGGCCCGCCGGGTCCGGTGCGCCCGGCCGGGCGAGATCCATGCGGTACTGTGAAGCGCATGTGTGGAATTGTTGGATATGTGGGCCCCTCCTCCCAGCGCTCGGACGTGCCCGGCTCCGGGCACGACGCCCTTGACGTCCTCGTCGAGGGCCTCCGGCGCCTCGAGTACCGCGGCTACGACTCCGCGGGCGTGGCCGTCGTCGCGGACGGCACCGTCGGCTTCCGCAAGAAGGCCGGCAAGCTGCTCAACCTCGAGCAGGAGCTGCGCGACAGCCCGCTGCCCCGCTCCACCACCGGCATCGGGCACACCCGCTGGGCCACCCACGGCGGACCGTCGGACGTCAACGCCCACCCGCACGTCGTCGACGGCGGCCGGCTCGCCGTGATCCACAACGGCATCATCGAGAACTTCGCCGAGCTCAAGCGCGAGCTGATCGAGAAGGGCCACGAGTTCCGCTCGGAGACCGACACCGAGGTCGCCGCCGTGCTCCTGGCCGACACCTACAACGACCTCGGCGACCAGGACCTGACCGCGGCCATGCAGGTCGCGTGCCGCCGGCTCGAGGGCGCGTTCACGCTCCTCGCCGTGCACGTGGACCACCCCGGCCGCGTGGTCGCCGCCCGCCGCAACTCGCCGCTGGTGCTCGGGCTGGGCGAGGGCGAGAACTTCCTCGGCTCCGACGTCTCCGGGTTCATCGACTACACCCGCAGCGCCGTGGAGCTGGGACAGGACCAGGTCGTGTCCATCACGGCCGACGACTACGAGATCACCGACTTCCACGGCAACCGCGCCGACGGCAAGCCCTTCCAGGTGCTGTGGGACGCGGCCGCCGCCGAGAAGGGCGGCTTCCCGTCCTTCATGGAGAAAGAGATCAACGAGCAGCCCGCCGCCGTGGAGCAGACCCTCATGGGCCGCACCGACCCGGACGGCAACCTGGTCCTCGACGAGCTCAGGATCGACGAGGCGGTGCTCCGCGCCGTGGACAAGATCGTCGTCGTGGCCTGCGGCACCGCCGCCTACGCGGGGCAGGTCGCCCGGTACGCGATCGAGCACTGGTGCCGGATCCCCACCGAGGTCGAGCTCGCCCACGAGTTCCGCTACCGGGACCCGATCGTCAACGAGCGGACCCTGGTGGTCGCCCTGTCCCAGTCCGGCGAGACCATGGACACCCTCATGGCGGTCCGGCACGCCCAGGAGCAGGGGGCCAAGGTCGTGGCGATCTGCAACACCAACGGCTCCACGATCCCGCGCGAGGCCGACGCCGCGCTCTACACGCACGCCGGACCCGAGATCGCCGTCGCCTCGACCAAGGCGTTCCTGGCCCAGATCACCGCCGCCTACCTCCTGGGCCTCTACCTGGCCCAGCTGCGCGGCAACAAGTACAAGGACGAGATCGGGGAGATTCTCGCCGAGCTGGAAGCCATGCCGGCCAAGATCCAGCAGGTCATCGACGCGCAGGCCGCGGTCAAGGATCTCGCGCAGTCCATGAAGGACGCCTCGTCCGTGCTCTTCCTGGGCCGCCACGTCGGCTTCCCGGTGGCCCTCGAGGGCGCGCTCAAGCTCAAGGAGATCGCCTACATCCACGCCGAGGGCTTCGCCGCCGGCGAGCTCAAGCACGGGCCGATCGCCCTCATCGAGGAGGGCCAGCCGGTGTTCGTCATCGTCCCCTCCCCGCGCGGGCGGGACTCGCTGCACGCGAAGGTGGTCTCCAACATCCAGGAGATCCGTGCCCGCGGGGCCGTGACCATCGTCATCGCGGAGGAGGGGGACGAGGCCGTCGCCGACTACGCGAACCACATCTTCCGCGTGCCGCAGTCCCCGGTGCTGCTCCAGCCGCTGCTGACCACGGTCCCGCTGCAGATCTTCGCGTGCGAGCTGGCCACGGCGAAGGGATACGACGTCGACCAGCCCCGCAACCTCGCGAAGTCCGTCACCGTCGAGTAGTCCGCGCCCGCCGCTGCGCCGGCCCGCCGCCCCGGTTCCTCCCGGGCGGCGGGCCGGCGGTCGTTAGGCTGGGGACCATGATCATCGGCACCGGCATCGACGTGGTGGACATCGCCCGCTTCGAGGAGCAGATCGCCCGCACCCCCGGCCTCGTGGCCCGGCTGTTCACCCCGCTCGAGCGGGATCTGCACGTGCGCTCGCTCGCCGCGCGCTTCGCCGCCAAGGAGGCGGCGGCGAAGGCGCTCAAGGCGCCGCCCGGGATGATCTGGCAGCACTGCTGGATCGAGAAGGACCCCTCCGGTGCCCCGCTGCTGTGCACCGAGGGAACGGTGGCGGAGGAGGCGCGCCGGCAGGGCATCGACCGGTGGCACCTCACCATGACGCACGACGGCGGGATCGCCATGGCCATGGTCATCGCCGAGCGCACCGGGGACGGGGCGCAGGCGTGATCGCCGCCTGGACCGGGGCGCAGGTGCGCGCGGCCGAGACGCCCTTCCTCGAGCGCGGGGAGGGCCCCGCGCTGATGCGGCGCGCCGCCCACGGCCTGGCCCTCGTCGGCGCG
>NZ_PDDL01000141.1:0-7305 GCF_020833785.1 Kocuria sp. CCUG 69068 | reverse complement strand
CGCCGCGGCCGGCTACGGCCCCGCGCCCGGCTACGGCGCCGGACCCGACGGCCCGTTCTCCGGCGACCCGTCCTCCGGCGTCCCGGTCGACGCCGCGACCCGTCTCGCCCGGCAGCGGGAGGAGTTCGGGGGCCTCCAGCTGGTGCCCGGCTTCTTCGGCTGGCTCAGCGCCATGGCCCTGTCCTGGCTGCTGCTGGCCCTGGCGGGCCTGACCGCGGCCGCGCTGGGGCTGCGCCTCGTGGACGGGGTCGGCGGCGTGGTGGACGACCTCGCCGCCGGGTCCGCGGCGGCCTGGACGGGAGCGGCCGCCCTCGGCCTGGTCGAGTTCATCGCGTTCCTGGGCGGCGGCTACGCCGCGGGCCGGATGGCGCGGTTCTCCGGGGCACGGCAGGGCGTGTCCGTGTGGCTGTGGTCCCTGTTCGGCCGCTCCGTGGCCACCGTCGCGGGACTGGTGTGGGCCGACACCGTCGGCCTGGCGCCCGTGGGCGTCTCGGCCCAGGCGCTGATCGGCGACCTGCTGGTCCCGGGCCTGCTCGCGGTCCTCGCCGTGCTCGCCGTCGACCTGCTCGCGGCGGTGCTCGGCGGGCTGTGGGGCGTCCGCTACCACCGCAGGGTCGATCGCTGGGGGGACGGACCGGAGGACCGGGCCCGGTAACTTTGCGTCCCGGCACCGTGTCGGGTTCGCATCCGACCACCAAAGAGGGGACAATCGGAGCACCTCGGTGAGATCCGTCACCCCCACGCGGAAATCTGCGGACCGGCCCACCGAGCAGCACCCGGAGGAAACACCCATGCCGTCCACCCTTGTCGCCGTCGTCGATGACCACGAGGTCGTCCGGGAGGGCGTCCGCCTCGTCTCCATGACCTCGCAGGCGGACGTGAAGCTCGTCGGATCGGCCTCCAGCGTCCCCGGACTCCTCGACCAGCTGGGCCGGGACCCCGAGAACCCCGCCCTCACCGCCCAGGGCGCCAAGCGGATCGAGTGCGAGGTCGTGCTCCTGGACCTGTCCCTCGACGACATGTCCCGACCCGCCACCAACGTGGAGCTGCTGCGCGCCGCCGGCATGAAGGTGCTCATCTTCAGCATCGGCGAGAACGCCGCGCTGATCCGCGAGGCGCTGCGGGCCGGCGCGCTGGGCCTGGTGCGCAAGTCGGACCCGCTCGAGCACGCGATCGAGGAGGCCCGCAACATCGCCGAGGGCAAGCCGGTGATCACCAAGGAGCTCGCCGCCGCGATCGACGGGGACGTGGAGTTCTCCCGGGCCAGCCTCTCCCCGCGGGAGCAGGAGACCCTGCGGCTCTACGCCTCCGGCTTCGCCCAGGTCCAGGTCGCACGCCGGATGGGCATCAAGCAGAGCGCCGTCAAGACCAACATCGACCGCATCCGGGAGAAGTACGCGCGCGTCGGACGCCCGGCGCCCACCAAGATCGACCTGCGCATCCGGGCGATCGAGGACGGCCTGGTCGAGCCCACGGCGGACATCACCACGGCGGAGAAGCATCTGTGATCCGCCCCTCGCCCCGGTGAGGGCCGCCGCTCCGTGAGCCACGCCGCGCACCGGCCCCCGCTCGCCTACCGGAAGGTCCCCGCCCGGCGGCGCCGCAGCAGCCTCCTGGTGCCGACCTCGCCGCAGGAGCTGGGGATGAACTCCTACCGCATCCACCTGCTCGCGAACATCTGCCACGGGCTGGTCGTCGTCGCGCTGTTCCTGGAGGCCCTCACCATCGTCGAGGACCAGCTGCGCGCCTTCGAACGGTGGCACCTGGTGTTCCTGCTGGCCCTCCTGGTCAACGGCGGCGCGATGCTCCTCCAGGGCGCCAGGCGGCAGGTGCGGATGTGGCCGGTGCTCGCGGCCCCGGTGCTCGTGGCCCTCACCGTCCTGACCCTCCCGCTCGCCTGGACGGGCGCCGCTCCGCCGCAGGACCCGTGGGTGGAGCCGTTCATCCTGCTCGCGGCCGCCGCCACCGTGGTCGCGTGGAGCATCGAGCTGGCAGTCGCGTACCTGGCGTCCGTCACGGTCTTCTACGTCCTGGTCATGGTGCGCACCACGGAGTCGGCGGACGTGATGGGCGTGCTGTTCGACGCCACGAGCCGGATCGCGTTCGGCGTGGTCCTCGTGGTGCTGATCAGCCTGGTCTACAAGGGCGGGCAGAACGCGGACCAGGTGTACGCGGCCGCGATCGCGCAGGAGCTGCAGCTGAACCGCTCGCGCTCGCAGGCCGAGGAGCAGGAGCGGCTGGACCGCCTCATCCACGACAACGTCATGGCCGCCCTGCTGGACGCCGGACGGGCCCCGGGCCCCGTCCAGCGGCGCACCCGGGAGCTGGCCCAGCGGGCCCTCGAGGTCCTCGCCTTCGAGGAGCGCCGCGCCGAGGGCAAGGGCACCACCATGGTGCACACCTTGCTCGACGACCTCCTCGAGTCCCTGTCCCCGTGGCGCAACCGGGTGCGCTTCAACAGCATCACCCCCTACATCAGGCCCCCCGGCCAGCCGCGCCCGCTCATCCCCGTGGAGACGGCGCAGGCGCTCGTGCAGGCGGTCACCGAGGCGGTCTCCAACAGCGCCCGCCACGCCGGCACCGAGGTCACCTTCGTGACCATGGACGGCGGCGTGTGCCCGCCCACCCCCCTCAACCCCGAGGGCTTCTTCCTTCGCTTCCAGGTGGTGGACCGCGGCCGCGGCTTCCAGGTCCGCAGCATCGACTCCCGGCGGCTCGGGGTGCGCGTGTCCATCCTGGGCAACGTGCGCCACGTGGGCGGCGCGGTGGACGTCGACAGCGCACCGGGACGCGGCACCCGCGTCACGATCCTCTGGCCCCGGGACGCGCAGCCGTGATCTCCCGCACCCTCTTCCATCCCCTGAGCCTGGTCGCCGCCACGGTGTTCTTCCTGATCCCCGTGGTGCTCGGGATCCTGCAGACGCCCAGCATGGACAAGCCGGACCTCATGCAGGCCGCGCTCGTGACCTACGTGGTCGCGGTGGCGCTGGTCGTCTACCCGTACCGGCAGCGCCGGCTGCCCGATCTGCCCGCGGCCCTGGGCGTGCTCCTCATGCTGGTGTCGATCCAGCGCTCCTACGACGCCCTGAACCCCCAGGCGGAGCTGTTCGGCGGGCAGTGGTTCACCCTGGGCTTCGACGGCTTCCTCGTGGTCCTGGGCATCCGGCGCCGCGCGGGGTGGGGCTGGGCCACGCTCGTCATCGCGGTCGCCGTGTCCATGACGTGGGGCGCCCGCTCCGCCCTGGGCCTCTGGGACGCGGCGCTGACGAACGCCGCGGCGGCGGCCCTGCTGCTCGCGAGCCAGCTCATCGCCCGGGAGTACGACCGGGCCTCCGCCGCGTTCGCCGAGGCCCGGGACATGGTGATCTCGGCGCGCTCCCACGACGAGGCGGAGCAGGACACGGTCAACGCCTCCGTGCAGCGCGTGCACGAGGTGCGCCGCCTCGCGGGCGGGCTGCTCGAGCGGATCGCGCACGACCCCTCCCCCGTCTCCGAGTACGAGATCGAACAGTTCCGCCTCACCGAGGCGCAGCTGCGGGACTCCATCCGGGGCCGGTCGATCGCCACCCCCTACCTGCTCGAGGTCACGCGGGCGGCGCGGGCCCGGGGCGTGCTGGTGGACATCCTGGACGAGCGCGGCAGGCCCCTGCCCACGGCGGTGCTGCGCGCGGCCACCCGCCAGGCCATGGAGGTGCTCAACGCCGCGACCTCGGGGTCGGTCACGATCCGCGCCTTCCCGGAGGGAGAGCCCGCCGCGGTGTTCATCGTCCACGACGGCAACGCCGGGGACGAGGAGCCCGTGGCCATCGAGATCGCCGACGGCACCGGTGCGGTCTCCCGGTTCTGACCGGCTCCACCGCCCGCGGTGCGGGCACCCGCACTGCACCCGGTCGTCCGGCGCCCCGGACACCGGCGGCACCGTCCACAGGGAGCCGCGTGCCTGCGGTCCGCCGGCCCGGCGTTCCTACCGTGGTCCCATGGACACCGCCTCCGCCGGGCACGGCCCGCACCCCGCCGACGACCGCTCCCGCGGCACCCACGACCGCCCCGGCGACCGCCCGCCCGACACCGCCCTCCGGGACGGTGGCGTCCGCTCCCCCTACGACGCCTTCCGCGCCGTGCTCTGCGGGGACGGCCTGCGCCGCTGCCCCTGGGCGCCCACGGGCCCGGCCGCCCTCGAGGAGCACGACCGGCGCTGGGGCGCACGGCCCGCGGACTCCTCCGGCTGGTTCGAGGCCCTCGGCCTGGAGATCTTCCAGGCGGGCCTGGCCCGCTGGAGCATCGCCCAGCGGCGGGAGGGCCTGCGCCGGGCGCTGCGGGACTTCGTCCCCGAGGAGATCGCCCGGATGACCGAGGACGACGTCGACGAGCTGCTCCTGGATCCCGCGGTCATCCGCAACCGGGTCAAGATCGAGGCCGTGGTGCACAACGCGCGCGCCTGCCGCGGACTCGGTCCCGAGGACTGGGCGGAGCACGTCCGGGATCTCCGCCCGGCCGCCGCCGAGCCGCCCCTGACCGTCCTGGAGGAGTCGCGCCGCTCCCCCGAGGGGGACCGGCTGGCCGCCCGGCTCAAGGAGCAGGGACTCGTGTTCGTGGGGCGCACCACCGCGCACCGGTTCCTGCTCCGCACCGGGGTGCTCCCCGGGCACCTGGCCGGGTGCTTCAGGGACGGGACTGGAACCGGAGGATCCGGGTGAGGGCCTCCTCCACCCGGTCGGGCCCCGCGGCGAAGGACAGCCGCACCGCGCGGTGGCCGCGTGCGGCGTCGAAGTCCAGGCCCGGGACGACCGCGACGGCCTCCGCCTCCAGCAGCCGCCGGCACCACTCCAGGGAGCTGCCGTGCCGCTCGAGCTGCTCCCCGAGGTCGGCGTAGAGGTAGAACGCCCCGTCCGCCGGCGCGACCTCGCCCCACCGGAGCGCCGGGAGCGCGTCCAGGAGCAGGCTCCGGGAGCGCGCGAACTGCTCGACCGCCCGGTCCGCCTCGGCGTAGGCGTCCGGGGTGAAGGCCTCCACGGCGGCGTGCTGCGCGGCGGCGGGCGGGCAGAGGCTCAGGTTGCCGGCCAGCGCGTCGACCGCGGCCGCGAGGTCCCGGGGCAGCAGGGCCCACCCGAGCCGCCACCCCGTCATCCCCCAGTACTTGGAGAAGGAGGAGATCACCACGGCGTCGCGGTCGTGCTCCCACGCGCTGGTGCCCCGGTACGGTCCGCCGTCGCGGGGCGCGCCGCCCTCCGGGGCGGTGTGCACGATCCCGTGGTAGATCTCGTCGCTGATCAGGCGCGTCCCGTGCTCGGCGCACCACCGGGCCAGCGCCGCCAGCTCCCCGGGCTCCAGCACGGTGCCGGTCGGGTTCGCCGGGCCCGCCACCACCAGTCCCTGCAGGGGCCCGTGCTCGGCGACCGCGGCGTCGAGCATCCCGGGCGTGGGCTGGAAGCGGGTCGCCGCCCCGCAGTCGAGCTCGACCACCTCGGCGCCCAGGGCGGCCAGGGTGTTGCGGTAGGCGGGGTAGCCCGGCCGGCACACCGCCACCCGGTCCCCCGCGTCGAACGCCGCCAGGAAGGTGAGCACGAGCGCCCCGGAGGCCCCCGTGGTGATCGCGACGTCCTCGGGACGGACGTCGAGCCCGTACCACCGGGCGTAGTGGCCGGCCACCGCCCGGCGCAGCGGCTCGATCCCGAGGGCGGGGGTGTAGCCCAGCCCCTCGTTGCGGGCGTGCACCCGGGCGGCCGCCCGCGCGACGGGACCCGGGGCGCCGCCGGAGGGCTCCCCCGCGCAGAGGGAGACGACGTCCCGGCCGGCGGCGCGCAGGCGCTCGACGTCGGCGAGGATCTCCATCACCCGGAACGGCGGCACCGCCGAGCGTGCGGAGGGACGGGGCGGCAGGTGCGCAGGCATGCGCCCAGCCTACGGCCGCCGCGGTCCGGCGCGATCGCGGTCATGCCCCGTCATGCGCACATCGGGGGACAGACTTTTGTCCAGACCTCCGCAATACTGGACCCAGTCCTGGACGTCAGGAGGCCGCACTGAGGCGGTCCTCCGGGCGTGGGGGGACAGGTCTCCGGCAGCAGTGCCGGGGGCCGACGGGCAGGTTGCCACCGCGGCCGGCGTCGCACGAGTGATCCATCGTGAATGAGATGTGTGATTGTGTCTGGGGGGATTTCAATCACGGGTCCACAGGAGATGGGGCGCCGGGCACGGGACGCAACCGCCCAGTTCCACGTCGGTGCGGCGTCGGGCCACGGCCCGGCGGGGAGAGCCGTGAGACGTGGCGGCACGCGCGTCGACGACGCAGCACACGGCCCCGCACCGATCGGTGCGGGGCCGTTGCCGCGCCGCTCGTGCCGCGGACCGCACGGGCCGGGGCTCACTCCAGCAGCAGCGCCGGCTCCTCGAGGATCCGGGCCACGTCCGCGGTGAAGCGGGCCGCGAGGTCCCCGTCGACCACGCGGTGGTCGAAGGACCCGCCCAGCGTGGTGACCCAGCGGGGCACCACGGCGCCGTCCACGACCCACGGCTTCTGCTTGATGCTCCCGAACGCGATGATCGCCACCTCGCCGGGATTGATGATCGGCGTGCCGGTGTCGAGGCCCAGGGCCCCGATGTTGGTCACGGTCAGGGTGCCGCCCTGCATGTCGGCCGGCTGCGTGCGCCCCGCCCGGGCGGTCCGGGAGAGCTCGTCGAGGGCCACGGCCAGCTCGCGCAGCGAGAGGTCCTGGGCGTCCTTGACGTTCGGGACCATGAGACCGCGCGGCGTGGCCGCCGCGATGCCCAGGTTGACGAAGTGCTTGACGAGGATCTCCTCGTCCGTCCACGTCGCGTTGACCATCGGGTTGCGGGCCGCGGCCCACACGACGGCCTTCGCGAGCACCAGCAGGGGCGTGACCTTGACGCCCTCGTAGTCCGGGGCGGCCTTGAGCCGCCGGACGAACTCCATGGTGCGCGTGGCGTCGACCTCCACGAAGACCGAGGCGTGCGGGGCGCTGAAGGCGCTGCGCACCATGTTCTGCGCCGTGGCCTTCCGCACGCCCTTGACGGGGATCCGCTCGATCCGCTCCTCCGGGGCCGCGGGGCGGCGCCGGTCCACGGCCTCGCCGAGCCGCGCCACGTGGGCGAGCAGGTCCTGCTTGGTGATCTGTCCGGCGGCGCCCGTGGCGGGGACGTCGGCGAGGTCGACGCCCAGGTCCCGTGCGGCCTTCCGGACCGGAGGCTTCGCCAGCGCGGGGCGGCGCGGGACGACCTCGACGGCCGGGGGCACGTCGCCGCGACCCGGCCGGCGCCAGACGCCGCTGTCCTCGGCCAGCCGGGCGG
>NZ_PDDL01000140.1:0-7424 GCF_020833785.1 Kocuria sp. CCUG 69068 | reverse complement strand
CGTGGCCGGCCCGGGAGTCCGCGGGCTCGGCGGCGTCCCCCGAGGTCGCCGCGGAGGCTCCCGCGGCGGCGCCCACGAGCTCGCGCTCGCCGCTGCCCTCGGCCCCGCGCAGGGTCTTGGAGTGGGACGCCACGTCCCACGCGAAGGCCACGAAGGCGACCAGGTAGGTCATGGCCGCCAGGAGCATGAAGAGCTCGCTCCAGGCGCCCAGTGTCTCGTTGACGGTCATGCCGCCCATCCTCTCACTCGTGGTCCGGCCGGGCGTCCGGCACGGAGTCCGTCCGGCCGTCCGGCCGGCCGGCGGCGTGCCCGGTGCTCCCGGCCGTCGCCGCGGTCGCTGTTGCTGTCGCTGGTGCCGGCGTCGGCGTGGTCGCCGTCCCGGACGTGGTCGTGGTGTCGTTGTCCCGCACGCCGGCGTCCTGCCACTGCTCGGTCCAGAGCCGGTCCAGCCGCTCGGCCTCCGCGGCGAGCCGGGGGTCCTCGCCGCGGGCCAGCAGCCCGTACTCCAGCACCGTGCAGGGCCGTCCGTCCGCGTCGACGCCCTCCGCCGCGCGCACCCAGACGCGGCGGCGGGCGATGAACAGGGACATAAGCAGGCCGGCGAAGGCCGCGACGAAGGAGACGAAGGCGCCCGTCTTGCCGGGGTCGTAGTGGACGTCCAGACCCACGTAGCGCTTGACGTCCAGGAACTCCACGGTGCCCTTGCCGTCGGGCAGCTCGTGCACGGGGTTCGCGGCGTCGAGCGTGATGGCGCCGTTCTCGTTGGTCATGGCGTTGAGCTCGGTGAGCGGCTCGACGTCGAGCACGTACACGTTCTGCGGTTCGCCGCTGTCCAGGCCGAGGTCCCCGTGGTACGCGGAGAGGATCAGCCGGGGGTTGGCGAGGCCGGGGTCCACGGAGCGGGGCATCTCGCCCTCGCCGCCCACGGCGGTGGGCAGCAGCAGCCCCACGAGGCCGAGCTGGTCGGGACGGGCGTCCGGGACCTTGAGCACGAGCGAGGACGTGTAGACGCCGTCGGAGGGGATGGTCACGACCGGCCCCTCGAAGGCGACGTCCCCGTTGCCGTCGGTCACCCGCACCACCGGGGCGTAGCCGTTGCCCACGAGGTAGCTCTTCACGCCGTTCACGTTGAGCGGCTGGTTCACCTTCAGGACCTCCTGCCGCGGCTCGGCGCCGGGCTCGTCCTGCACGGTGACCTCCGCGGTGAAGTCGAGCGGCGCCCCGTAGCTGCGCGGGTTCGTGGTGTCCCGGTTGAACACGGCCTCGAAGCTGTCCAGCCGCACCGAGAAGGGGTCGAGCCAGTCGGCGTCGTAGTTGGGGCCGGGGGTGAAGGAGTCGTAGCCGATGAGGGTGTTGACGAAGGACTCGCCCTCCACGACCACCCGCTGGCCCTTGTAGCCGAAGAGGGAGCCGACGGCCACGGACACCAGCACGCCCAGCAGGGCCAGGTGGAAGACGATGTTGCCGACCTCCTTCCACATGCCGCGCTCGGCGGCCACCGACGGGGCGGCCGTGCCGGCGTCCCGGACCGCCACCCGGTAGCCGCGCTTCTTCAGCAGCCGGGCGGCGTCGGCCACGACGTCGTCCGGGGCCGGCGCCCCGGCCCCGTCACGGCCGCCCAGGGCCAGGGAGCGGTGCTCCGGCAGCCGCTCGAGCCGGCGCGGGGTGCGCGGGGGCTCGGCCCGCCACGCCCGCCAGTGCTTGGCCGCGCGCGGCAGGACGCACCCCACGAGGGAGACGAACAGCAGGATGTAGATCGCGGAGAACCACGCCGACGAGAAGACGTCGAACAGCTGCACCCGGTCCAGCCACTCCCCCAGGACGGGGTTGTTGTCGATGTAGTCCTGGACCGCCGCCGGGTCCTGGATCCGCTGCGGGAAGATCGATCCCGGCACCGCGGCGACCGCCAGGAGCAGCAGCAGGAACAGGGCGGTGTTCATCTTGGTCAGCTGCGTCCAGGCCCACCGGGCCATGCCGAGGGGCCCCAGGGCGGGGAGCTCGACGTCCGGGGTGCGCTGTCCGGACGGGTCCGGGGACGCGGGGCCCGACGACGACGGGGGCGCTGCGGTGCTCATGGCGGCCTTTCTGCTGTCGGTGCGGGCTCGCGGGTCGGAGGTGCTCAGATCGGCATCACCCAGTCGGTGACGAGCTCGGCCTGCACCCAGGAGACGAACGCGGTCCACGCGCCCGTCATCATGAGCAGGCCGACGAGCACGAGCAGGCCGCCGCCGGCGCGCTGGATGCCGAGGCGGTGCCGGCGGAAGAAGCCCATGGCGCCCATGCCCCGGCGCAGGGCGAGGGCGAGCAGCAGGAACGGCACGCCCAGGCCCAGGCAGTAGGCGACCGTGAGGACGGCCGCCTTGCCGGTCGAGGCGCCGTCCACGTAGACGAGCGCCTGCACGGCCGCGAAGGTGGGGCCGATGCAGGGGGCCCAGCCGAGGCCGAAGGTCACGCCGAGCAGCGGGGCGCCCCAGAGCCCGGGCGGTGGGCGGTGCTCGATCTTGCGGTCCCGCTGGAAGAAGGACACCCCGCCGAGGAACACGACGCCCATGAGCACCACGAGCCCGCCGAGGACCACGGTGATCCAGTTCTGGCCCAGGAACCAGGCGTAGGCGCCCAGCTGGGCCAGCAGCACGGACATCAGCAGGAACACGGCGGAGAAGCCGAGGACGAACAGCGTGATCCCCGCGAGCACGCGGCCGCGCCGCTGCTCCTGCAGGTCCGCGCCGGTCAGGCCGGTGACGTAGCCGAGGTAGCCGGGCACGAGGGGCAGCACGCACGGGGAGGCGAAGGAGACGAGGCCGGCGAGCAGCGCCACGGGCAGCGCGACGAGGAGGGAGCCGTCGAGGACGATCTCGGCGAAGGGGTTGCCAGCCGTCATGCCGCTTCGGCCACCGTGTCCTCGAGGAGGGTCTCGAGCACGGAGCGGTCCGCGATGCCGAGGATGCGGGCGGCCACCCGCCCCTGGGCGTCGAGCACGAGCGTGGTCGGCACGGCCTGCGGCGGCACGTACGCGCTCAGCGCCATGAGCACGCCCCCGTCCTTGTCCGCGACGGAGGGGTACGGGATCTCGAAGGTGCGCTCGAACGCCTCGGCGGTGGCCCGTTCGTCGCGCAGGTTCACACCGTAGAAGGCGACCTGCCCCTCGAACCGCTCGGCGAGCTCGCGGAGGTCGGGGGCCTCCACGCGGCACGGGGCGCAGCCCGCGTACCAGAAGTTCAGCAGCGCGGGCCGCCCGCGCAGGTCCTCGGCGGCGAGGGGCGTGCCGTCGAACAGCGTGCCGGCGAACTGCACCGGCTCCCCGCGCTCGGCGGCCGGGTACTCGGAGACCGTGCCGTCCCCGGCGATGTAGCCCTTCTGGTCCCCCGAGTTCGCCTGCTGGGCGAGGGAGTCCTCCTCCGTGCACCCGGCGAGGGCGAGTCCGAGGACGCCGAGGCCCGCGAGCGAGAGCACGCGGCGGCGGGACGGACGGGGGGCGGGCGAGGGGCGGGAGGTCACGGACGGATCACCTGGTGCTCTGGACGGGACGGGGAGGTCGGCGGCGCCCGGCCATTATGAACCGGGAAGCTGGTTGACCCCTGGGTAGAGGTCGGCGGCGGGCTCGCTGTAGACGACCCGGGGCGGGCGCCCGGAGTCGAGGTCGTCGAAGACCAGCGAGGTGATGGAGGCGAGGTTGCACTGCCGCCGCCGCGGGTCGTGCGGCAGGGGGCGCCCCTCGGCGGAGAGCCGGGTGAGCCAGATCGGCAGCTGGTGGGACACGAGCACGGCCTCGGCGCCGTCCCCGCCGCGCTCCACGGCGGCGCGCCCGGCGTCCAGCACCGCCTCCGCCATGCGCGCGACCTGGTGCCGGTAGGGCTCGCCCCAGGAGGGCCGCAGCGGGTTGCGCAGGTGCGGCCAGTGCCGGGGCCGCAGCAGCTCGGGGAGGTCCACGTGCAGGCCCTCGAAGTGGTTGTGCGCCTCGATGATCCGCTCGTCCGGGTGCACCGGCAGGTGCAGCTCCCGGGCCACGGGCGCGGCCGTCTCCCGGGCGCGCTGCAGCGGCGAGGAGACGAGGTGGACGATGCGCGAGCCGGTGTTCACGCGGCGGGCGAGCTCCGCGGCGGCGGCCTCCGCCATCCGCGCACCGAGCTCGGTGAGGCCGTAGCTGGGCATCCTCCCGTAGACGATGCGGTCCGGGTTGAGGACCTGGCCGTGGCGCAGCAGGTGGACGGTCGAGGAGGGCATGCCCCCATGGTCCCAGACCGGGCGCACCGGCCCCAAAACGGGGGGCGGTTCAGCCGGCCAGGCGCTCGCGCAGCAGCCGGGCGAGGCGGCGCTCGTCGATCTGCCAGAAGTCGCGCGGGACGCCGTCCACGAGGACCACGGGGATCTCCTCGGCGTGCCGGCGGGCCAGCTCGGGGTCGGTGTCGACGTCGACGTCCTCCCACTCCAGCCCCAGCGCGGAGGCGACCCGGTCCACGGACTCCCGGGCGGCCTCGCAGAGGTGGCACCCCGGGCGGGTGAGGAGGGTCACGGCGGGCGGCGGAGGAGGAGTCATGGAGCCCATGCTACGGGCCCGCCGCGCGGTGCGGACGGGCCCGGGAACGCACCGGGGGCCGCCGTCCTGGATCGGACGGCGGCCCCCGGTGGCGCTCAGCGCAGGGTCACTTCTTGTTGCGGCGCTGGTGACGGGTCTTGCGGAGCAGCTTGCGGTGCTTCTTCTTGGACATCCGCTTGCGGCGCTTCTTGATCACTGAACCCATAGGATCCCTCGCATCTTCATGTCTCGGTGGTGTGCCCCCGGGGACTCCGCGCGACAGGCGGGAACCAGGGGTGCCGGCCTGCGGACGGTGACGGCCGGGCAAACGTTCACTGACACCCTACCGTCTTGTGGGGAGATTGCTGTACTCGGTCCGGCCGCGGCCGGCTCAGGCGCTGCGGGACACCGGTGCGGGCCCGTCCCCGGGCTCCTCCTCGAAGGCGTCCGCGAGCTCGTGCGCGCCGGTGTCCGGCTGCGCCGCGGCGCCGGGCGGGTTGAGCTCGGCGGGCGCGTCCGGGGCCGGACCGGGGGTGCGCTGCTCCTGGTCCGGGTCCACGCCGGCCTCGCGGTACTGGTACTCGATGTGCTCCGCCACCAGCCGGGACGCCAGCCGGCGGTCACCGGCCGCCACGGCGGAGTAGATGGCGTGGTGCTCCGCGCGCAGCCGGTCCGCGGTGGTGCTCCACAGGGGCACGTGGCCCACCAGGGCCATCGTGTACTCGTAGATCGAGTCCCGCAGGGAGGACATCAGGGCGGAGACCACCGAGTTGCCGGCGGTCTTGCACAGGGCGATGTGGAAGCTCACCTCGAGGTGGTGGAACTCCTTGAGCGACAGGTCGTCCCGGGCCATCTGCTCGAGCAGCGCCCGCAGCTCGGCCATCGCCGGGTGCTCCGGGTCCGAGCGCTCCAGGGCCCACGTCTCGAGCAGCACCCGGGTCTGGACGATGTCCCGCAGGGGGTAGTCCGAGGTGGCCATGTGCAGCTGCAGCGCGGGCCCCGCGGACGCGGCGGGCTCCCGCACCAGCATGGGCAGGATCGACTTGCGCGGCCCGTCGAACAGCCGCACGATGCCCTGGGCCTCCAGGGTCTTGAGCGCCTCCCGCATGGTGTTGCGGGACACGCGGTGGATGGCCGCGAGGTCGCGGTCCGAGGGCAGTTGTTGGCCCAGCACGAGGTGGCCGTCGAACAGCTCGTTCTCCAGCCACTGCAGGACCTGCCGATGCGTTGCCATAGTCTCCAGGGTAGGACCACCGCGGCCCTCCGTGGGACGAACGCGGGTCCGGACGTGTCGGAAGTGCGGACGGGGAACCCCTGCCGGGCCCGGCGGACCGGACCCGGCACGGGTCAGATGAGGCCCTGCGCCATCATGGCGCCGGCGACCTTCATGAACCCGGCGATGTTCGCGCCGGCCACGTAGTTGCCGGGCATGCCGTAGTCCTCGGCGGTCTCGGCGCAGGTGTCGTGGATCGACTTCATGATCTGGCCGAGCCGCTCCTCCGTGTACTCGAAGGTCCACGAGTCGCGGGAGGCGTTCTGCTGCATCTCGAGCGCGGACGTGGCCACGCCCCCGGCGTTGGCCGCCTTGCCCGGGCCGAAGAGCACGTCCGCCTCCTGGAACAGGCGGGTGGCCTCGCCCGTGGTGGGCATGT
Source organism: Kocuria sp. CCUG 69068 (assembly GCF_020833785.1). Lineage (NCBI taxonomy): Bacteria > Bacillati > Actinomycetota > Actinomycetes > Micrococcales > Micrococcaceae > Kocuria > Kocuria sp. CCUG 69068. Next base: position 1,256 of record NZ_PDDL01000140.1, on the reverse strand, counting down.
TCGCGCCCTCCGCCACGGCGAGCACGCCGTGGCCGAGCAGCTTCTTGGCGTGGGAGCCGTCCAGCTCGTTCTGGGTGGCGCACGGCAGGGCCACGGTGCCGGGGACGTCCCAGACGGAGCCCTTGGCGATGAACCGGGCGCGTCCGCCGCGGCGCTCGGCGTACTCGGAGATCCGGCCGCGCTCCACCTCCTTGACCTCGCGGAGCAGGTCCAGCTCGATGCCGTCCGGGTCCACCACGTAGCCGCTGGAGTCCGAGGCGGTGACCACGGTGGCCCCGAGCTGCTGCGCCCGGTGGATCGCGAAGGTCGCCACGTTGCCCGAGCCGGAGACCAGCACGGTCTGACCGTCGAAGGACTGCCCGCGGGTCTGCAGCATCTCCTCGGCGAACATCACGGTGCCGAAGCCGGTGGCCTCGGTGCGCACCAGGGAACCGCCCCAGCTGAGGCCCTTGCCGGTGAGCACGCTGGACTCGTAGCGGTTGGTGATCCGCTTGTACTGGCCGAACAGGTAGCCGATCTCGCGTCCGCCCACCCCGATGTCACCGGCGGGGACGTCCGTGTACTCGCCGATGTGGCGGTAGAGCTCGGTCATGAAGGACTGGCAGAAGCGCATGATCTCGCCGTCGGAGCGCCCGCTCGGGTCGAAGTCCGACCCGCCCTTGCCCCCGCCGATCGGCATGCCCGTGAGGGCGTTCTTGAAGATCTGCTCGAAGCCCAGGAACTTCACGATGCCCAGGTACACGGAGGGGTGGAAGCGCAGCCCGCCCTTGTAGGGCCCGAGCGCGGAGTTGAACTCCACGCGGAAGCCGCGGTTGATGTGCACGCGGCCCTCGTCGTCGGTCCACGGCACGCGGAAGATGATCTGCCGCTCCGGCTCGCAGATCCGCTCGAGCACGGCGGCGTCGAGCAGCTCGGGGTGGCGTGCGACCACGGGGCCCAGGGAGTCGAAGACCTCGTCCACGGCCTGGTGGAACTCCACCTCTCCGGGGTTGCGGGCGAGTACGGCCTGGCGGATCGGGTACAGGTCCTCGTGCATGGTGCTCCTCGTTCGGATCGATTGGGCCCGGCCGGTCACCGCCGCGGGTTCCTGGTGCGGCGGCGCAGGCCGGAGAGGCTGGACAGGATGTCCACCGCACGAGCCCCCGCGCCCCTGCCCGGGCGCGCGGGGGTGCCGCCGACCGCCGGCGCCGGGCCGGTCTCGACCGCCGGCTCAGGGCTGGGGACGACGGCCGGCTCCGGAACGGCCACCGCCGCGG
>NZ_PDDL01000014.1:0-54100 GCF_020833785.1 Kocuria sp. CCUG 69068 | reverse complement strand
CGAGGGGTGGTCCCACTGACCTGACATCGCCAGAGGGAGATCAACTGACCGCGGACAGGGAGATCAGCTGTCCGCCGACGGGGAGATCACCTGACCGCCCACCGGGAGGTCCCGCTGACCGTTGACACGCACTATCAGGTGACATCATGACCTCGCTTCAGCACTCTTCCGCTTTACATATGGCGGTGTTAGGGATCGATGGAGGCGGGGCGAGGATTCCGTTTGCGGTCCTCTTCTGCGTTGTGGTCCCTGTTGCCGTGAGGGCTCCGGGGTGCGGCATTGCTCTGCGCATTATATTGCTCATATGATGGGGTGCGTGTGGCACACTTTCTTGCGCAGTGGCGGGCTCAGGCTCCGCGTCAACCGCCCCGAGCTGATCTTGATCGGCATCACCATGATCTGGGGAGCGACTTTCCTAATCATCCATGTGGCGATGACCCACACCGGACCGTTATTCTTCGTCGGGATCCGGTTCGTGGTGGCCGGACTGATCGGGGCGGCCGTGTTCTGGCGCGCGCTGCGGGGGATCACCCGCCACGAGATCGCCGCCGGGGCCGGGATCGGGGTGACGATTTTCATCGGCCATGGGTTGCAGACGTCGGGGCTGCAGACGATCACGGCCAGCCAGTCGGCATTCATCACCGCCCTGTATGTGCCGATGGTGCCCTTGCTGCAATGGGCGCTGCTCCGCAAGGCCCCTGGGGTGATGGCCCTGGTCGGGGTGGCGTTCGCTTTCGCCGGGCTGGTGCTCCTGGCCGGCCCGGACGCCGGGCTGAGCGGGCTGAGCACCGGGGAGACGCTCACGCTGCTCAGCGCGGTGGCCTGCGCGGTAGAGATCGTGCTCATCAGCCGCTTCGCCGGCACGGTGGACGCCCGCCGGGTCACCGTGGTGCAGGTGCTGGTGGCGGGGCTGCTGTCCTTCGCCATGATGCCCGTGGCCGGCGAGCAGGTCCCAAAATTCTCCTGGGTGTGGCTGGCTGCCGGCGTCGGGCTCGGGGCGGCGAGCATCCTGATCCAGTGGGCGATGAACTGGGCGCAGCGCTCCGTCTCGGCCACCAGAGCCACCGTCATTTACGCCGGAGAACCGGTGTGGGGCGGGATCATCGGGCGCCTCGCCGGAGAACGCCTGCCCGGTCTGGCGATCCTCGGGGCCGTGCTGATCGTCGTCGGTGTCCTGGTCAGCGAGCTGCGCCCCCGTGTCCCGGAGACCGGGCGCCCACCCACCCCTGAGGCGGAGGAGAGTGCGGGCCGGGACCACCTCGAGGCCCGGTGACCGGCGCCGGCGATCGACCATTTCCAGGGCCTCGTGCCCGGAGCGTGCCGGCTCCTAAGCGGACGAGGCAGTCAGGGCCGCCGGCATTGGCCGTGCACAGTCGACGCGCCTGCGTGGCCACCGGGCAGAGGCGTGCTGAAAGGCCCGGGACGTACTATCGGGGCGCAGCTGCTGATCACGACACCGCCTCTGCCCGCCCTGTTGTCCACCTGAGGAGGAGCCGGATGGCCACCCGTGAGAAAGGCGAGGCCACCGCCGAGTTCGTCGCCACGGTCGGCCGACAGATCCGGCACCGGCGCCAGCAGCGCCGATGGAGCGTCCAGGAGCTCTCCGACCGCGCCGGGGTGAGCCGACGCATGCTCACCCAGATCGAGCTGGGCCAGGCTAACCCCAGCCTGGTGACCGTCGACCACATCGCCCACGCCCTGGACACCGACTTCGTCGCCCTCACCATGCCCCCCACCACCCCCGGGCACGAACCCGGCGAACCAGAAGTCGGGACGGCGCTGCGCGTGTGGCACTCCGACCGAGGCAGCGAAGCCGTGCTGCTCATCGCCACCGAACGCTCCCCCCGCACCGAGCTGTGGCGCTGGCGCCTGGCTCCGGGAGACACCTACGACGCCCAGCCGGACACGGCCGGGACCGAGGAACTGCACGAAATCCACGCCGGGGAGCTGGTCATCACCACCGCCGGCTCCGCCCTGCGCATACGCGCCGGAGAGGCCAGCCGCATCCGCAGCGACCAGCACTACACCTACCGCAACGACGGCGACACCTGGGCCGAGTTCACCCGCGTCGTCATCGAAGCCTAGACGCACCCCACCACGAGTCCGGTGCCGAGCCTTACCCCCGCGGGTCATCGGCAGGTGAGTTCCGAGGGGGGCGAGATATCGTCGGCAAGCCCTCCTGCTCACCCCGCGCCGGTAGGAGCCACGGCTACGGCCCGTTCGATGTTCTCCGCGGACGTCTCGCATGATGAGGCAGCCCCGGGTCCTCCCATGTGGCGACTGAGCAAATGGACGCCCGCCGTTTTACATATGGCGGGCTCCCGGGCACTGCCCACGGGACCGAGTTGCGTACGGGTGGTTCCCACCAGCGCTGGTTCATTGAGCCCCGAGAGGCCAGTCGAGCCGGGGAGGGGATGGGGCGGGCCCATGGGGCGCGTTCACCCGGGGTCGCTGAGATGGCAGGGGTATCGGCCTGCAGCGACACGGTGGTGTGTCGCGGGAAGTTCTGCGCTAGTTGTCGGGGCCGGACTCGTACAGGTCACCGGTGAGGTATTTCAGGCCGGTATCGCAGGCAACGGTTACTACGGTTCGCCCGGGTCCGAGTTCGCGTGCGAGGTGCAGCGCTCCGGCGATGTTGAGGGCACTGGATGTTCCGGCGAAGATGCCTTCCTGGCGGGCAAGCGGTAACGCCAGTGCTCTGGCGTCCTCTTCGTCGATGGTCAGCGCCTGGTCGTAGAGGTTGCTGCTCAGCAGTGGCGGAACGATTCCCGTGGCGATGCCTTCGACGTGGTGCGGACCAGCGTGGCCGGCAGTAAGCATGGGCGAGGTGGTCGGTTCGAGAGCTGTGATGCTGACTCCGGGGAGGTGCTCCTTCAAGGCGCGGGACACTCCTGCGAGCATCCCACCGGTACCGACGGCGGCGCAGAAGGCGTCGATCGCGACCCCGCCGTTTTGGGTCTGCTGCAGCAGTTCCCGGGCGAGTGTGTCGTAGCCGATGAGCGCGTCGGTGTTGTGGAACTGGTCGGTCCAGTAGGCGTCGTGGTCGATGACGATGCTGTCCAGTACCTGGCGCATGCGGTGGAACAGGTCCGGGGTGATCAGGCCGTTGTCGCTGGGCACGAGCACGACGTCAGCGCCGAATGCTCGCATCGTCCGGATCTTTTCTGGAGAGAAGGTGTCGGAGCTGACGATGGTGCAGGGGTATCCCTTGACCGCGCACACGTAGGCCAGAGAGGACCCCGTGCTGCCACCGGAGTACTCCACGACCCGCTGTCCCGGCCGGAGGGCTCCGCGACGCTCGGCTTCCTCAATGATCGCCAGGGCCATCCGGTCCTTGTAGCTGCCGGTGGGGTTGCCCGCCTCGATCTTGACGAGGATCTGCGCCGAGCTGCCGGGCACGAGGCGTCGCAGGCGCACGAGTGGAGTGTCGCCGATGGCGGCCAGCGAGGAGTCGAAGATCCCGTCCCTCATGCGAGAACCCCCTGGTTGGATGCGTTTTCGGTCCGGATCAGTGCCTGATGGTGGGTGCGCAGTTGGATGAGGGCGGCCTCCAGCAGCGGTGAGGGAATCCGCAGGCTCTGTGCCCGGTCGGCGAGGTCACCGATGATGTGCTCAGCCTCGACGGGGTCGCCATGCTGGAGGTCGCGGTAGAGCGAGGAGGTGAACTCCGAGCCCGGTTCGGTGAGCAGCGCCAGCGACTGCGCGTGCCCGACCTCGCTGACCGGGTGGCCCGCTGCCGCCGCGATCTGTTCGCATTCCTCGATGGCCTCGAGGATCTTCACTTTGCCCCCAGCGGCGAGGATGTCACCGATGTTCCCGCGAAACAGGCACGTGATGACGCCGGCCGCGGCGATGAAAGCCCACTTCTCCCACAGGCGCGACACGATCTTGTCCACGACCTCCAGCGCGATGCCATCCGCGGCAAGCGCCTGGACGATAGGCCCGGGGACCGTTTCACCATGCAGGCCGCCGACGGCGAGGCTGCACAGCGGGGTCATCTGCACCACGGTCGCATCGTCGTCGAGGGTCGCAACGATCTTCGCAATGCCGCCGAGCACCTGCCCGGGGAACGCCTTCTCCAGCGCGTCGATATGGGCCATGCCGTTGAGCAACGGAACGATGCGCGTGCCCGACCCGATCGCAGGAGCCAGCGAGGGGATGATCGCCGGCAGAGCCGGTGCTTTGACAGCGACGATCACCAGGTCGAACGGGGGTACGCCTTCCACGCTCGTCAGGGCTCGCACGTCGTGCGTCGCCGCAAGGTCCGGGGCGCGGAAGCGCAGGCCGTCCTGGGCGAGCTGGGCGGCTCGGCGTTCACGGACGAGGAACGTCACGTCCTGCGCTGCGGCGACGAGACGGGCCCCCAGGGCTCCACCGGTCGCTCCGGCTCCGACGATGAGAATGCGAGTCATACGGCTTGATCCTTTCAAGGATGCCGGGTCGATTCCCGGTCCGGGGTCTGTGGAACAGCTCGGTCAGGTGGCGAGGGCTGCGAAGCCGAGCACGGTAGTGGTGAGCAGTCCCGCGCCGATGAGCAGCAGCACAACCCCGCCCAGGAGGGTGACGATCCGATCTGTGGCCGGGGATCGGTGAAAGCCGGACAACCGGACCAGGGCGATCGCCGCGGCCCACCACAGCCCGGCCCCGAGTACGACCGTCACACACAGCGTCACGGTCCGCACCCCCGCGTCGTCGCCATGGCCAATGAACTGGGGCAGGATCGCCGCGAAGAACAGCAGAGCCTTTGGGTTGGTCGCGTTCGTGACGAACCCGCGGGCGTACCCGCCCCGTGCCGGCTGGGCCGTCCCTTCCGAGGCGGCGGGATCCGGGAGCCGGGTGGGGCGGAGCATGCTCACGCCCATCCACAGCAGCACGCCCGCGCCGAGCAGCTGCACGACGGTCAGCGCTCCTGGAGCGGACACCAGCAGCGTGGTCGCCCCCGCCACCGCGAGCAGCGCGTGCAGCATCAGGCCAGTGACAATCCCCGCCGCCGTCGACGCGCCGTCCCTAACGCCACGGGTCGACGAGTGCACGACGAGGACGAGGTCCGGACCGGGCACGGCCAGCGCTACCAGCAGCGCGAGGGCAAACACCGCCCATGACTCAGTCCCCACCTCAACCTCCTGACCGTAGTTCTCCTCCCGGGCAACGGTACGAGGCGGATTCGCTACTCTTCGACCATGAGCGAACCGCGGACGAATTCGAATCGAGTTCCCGAACTGGATTCGGTGGACTGGGCAATCCTTGAACTGCTGCAGGTCGATGCGACGACGCCGAACAAGGAGATCGCAGCGAAGGTGGGTGTGGCCCCGAGCACCTGCCTGGAGCGGATCAGGCGGATGCGCCGCAACGGCACCATCGTCGCGACCCGCGCCCATGTGCTCCCGGGCCTGCTCGGGAAGGGGGAGCAGGCGTTCCTCGGCATCCAAATTCGTCCGCACGCTCGCGACACCGCCAACGACTTCGTGCACAAGGCCCTTGCGCTGCCGGAAACCCTCGCCCTCTACAACGTCAGCGGCAGTGAGGACTACCTCGTGCACGTCGCCGTGGCCAGCAGCACCGAGCTGCAGACCCTCATTATCGATAAGCTCCTCGCCCTGCCCCAAGTCGCGCACTGCCGCACCCAGCTCATCTTCGGCGAGCCCTGGGTCGCCCCGCTCCGGCACCGGCCGGGGCTGACCCCCGACACCTGACGAGCACAGCATCGGCCACCAATTCCCCAGGGGCAATGGCGCTAGGGACTGTCGCAAGAGCTGTACAAGAGATGTTCCCCGGTCAGTGTCTCTCCGCCGCCAGCCGACGGTCGACGAAGGCGATAGTGGCGAAGTTCACCGCAAGCTTCCACCGGGTGGTCCATCGTGCCTGCTCGGCGCCCTTCGGGCCCGTCATGTCGTGCTCTGCATATGACCGGCTCCCGGACACTCTCCCCAAAAGCGGTGTTGCGGTCGGGGTGCCTCCAGTGTGCCGTCGCATCGGTGCAGGCCGGCTCCACCGTCTTCATCCCCGGGTCCCAATGAGCACGGCATCCGCAACACTGGCCCTGACCCCGCTCCGTGGACACCGGGTTATGCGCTTCCTCTGCGCGTTGGCGGCCGACGACTTCACCGACGTGGAGTACGTCTCCTCCTGAGGGGTGGGCATCGGCGCAGTACTCACCGTCGTCTACGCCATGGCCACCGGTGAAGAGCTGGTGCCGGTGCTCAAGATCGTATTCTTGCTGATGACCATCGGTGGTGTCCTCGGTCTCAAGCTGTCCCATTGAGGGCGCGCCGAGGTGCTCACCGCAACCACAGAATGATGGCCGCGATGAGCACCTCGAGCCGGTAGTAGGCCACCCATTTGGCGTATCGAGTGGCCAGGCCGCGGAACTGCTTGAGCCGGTTGAACCAGCGCTCGATCACGTTCCGCCCCCGGTACAGGTCCTCGTCGAAGACCGGTGGGCGCCCATCTCGTGAACCCCTCGCGACCCGACGGGTGGCCTGGTCGATCAACTCGGGGCTGACGAACCGCACCTTCTGCCGCCGCAGCTGTCTGCGTGTAGAGGGGTGGGAGTAGGCCTTGTCGGCGACCATCGCCACGGGCCGAGGGGTCCAAACCCTGCAGTAGACAGCGGCCCTCATGATCCGGTTCTCATGTGGCCGGCTACCGGTGCCGCCTCGACTCGGTTCTGTCTGGATGATGTTGCACCGCGTGGCGTCCGCGTGCCTGGTGCTGCGCATCGTCCTTGGTGGTCATGAGGGGAGGCATCCGACACTCAAATGCAGACAATGCACTATCGGTGCAGTATGATGCACTAATGGATCAGAGCACGACGACCCTTGCGACGGCCATCGGCGCCCGGGTGAAGCAGCAGCGGCAGTCCCTGCGCTGGACGCTGGACCAGCTGGCCGAGACCGCCGGGGTCAGCCGTCGGATGCTGGTCAACGTGGAACAGGGGGCGACCAACGCCAGTGTGGGGACCCTGCTGCGGATCAGCGACGCCCTGGGCATCGGGCTGCCGGCACTGGTCGAGGTGCCACAGCCCAGGGCCGTGACGGTCACCCGCCACGGTGAAGGGGCTCAGTTGTGGAGCGGAGACTCCGGCGGCCGCGGCCTCCTGGTGGCCGGGACCGCACCGCCGGACGTGGTGGAGCTGTGGGACTGGACCCTGGGCCCCGGTGACCGGCACGCCAGTGAGGCCCACACCCGGGGCACCGAGGAGCTGCTGCAGGTTCAGCAGGGCACCATGACGGTCGAGGTCGCCGAGCAGTCGATCACCCTCGAGACCGGGGATGCGGTCTCCTTCCCGGGCGACGTGGCCCACGCCTACACCAATCCGGGCGCCGAGCCGGCCCGGTTCTCGCTGACCGTTTTTGAACCGGGCGTGGGCTCGGGACACCACCAGGAGGCTTCCCGTGACTGAACCGAACACGCCGGAGCGGTTGCTCGAGGACGCCCGGGTCGAGGCCGAGGTGTTCGCGCTGCGCCCGGACTACCGGGCGGTGCTGCTGGCCGTCGACGGGCTCGTGCCGGGCCCCAGTGATGCGGCCAGTGAGGCCCTGCTGCAGGAAGCCGAAGCCGCCACCGCCCGTGCCCTGGCCGACCGGCCGGTGGACCAGCTGGCGCACGTGGCCGCGTGGCGGGAGGCCTATCGGGCGTTCGGGGCGAAACCGCAGCGCACGCGCAACAGCCTGGAAGCCCTGACGCGCCGAGCGGCCTCCGGGCTGCCGCGGGTGAACCGGCTGACCGATCTCTACAACGCGGTCTCGGTCCTGCACCAGATCCCACTGGGCGGGGAGGACCTGGCCGGCTACCGCGGGGCGCCGCGGCTGGTGCGCGCCACCGGCCAAGAGCTCTTCGACACGGTTGCCGGCGGTGAGCCGGTGATCGAGCACCCCGAACCCGGCGAGGTGGTGTGGTGCGACGAGGCCGGGGTGACCTGCCGGCGCTGGAACTGGCGCCAGGGCCGGCGCACCCAGCTGACCGAGGACACCACCACCGCCCTGTTCATCCTCGACGCGCTGGCGCCCATGACGGACGAAGCTCTGCACGCCGCCGCCGAGGACCTCGCCACCCGCCTGGCCGACCTCGGCCCCGACGTGCGCATCGCCCGCCGCCTGCTCCCTGCCAGTGACCGGCACACCCCAGGAGACCCGTCGTGACCATTCGTATCCCTTCCACCACCGCGGTGCCGCCCTGGGGGCTGGCCGTGGCCGCGATGCTCTCGATCCAGCTGGGCTCGGCCCTGTCCGTGGACCTGATCGCCGCCGTGGGCCCGGCCGGAACCGCCTGGCTGCGACTGAGTCTGGGGGCGCTGATCTTCCTGGTCCTGATCCGGCCCCCGCTGCGCTCTGTGCGCCGGGCCGATGTGCCGGCGCTGCTGGGGCTGGGTATCACCACTGGGCTGGTGACCATCGGGTTCCTCGCCGCGATCGAACGCATCCCGCTGGGCACCGCCGTGGCAATCGAGTTCCTCGGCCCGCTCACCGTCGCCGCGATCCGCTCCCACAGCGCCCGGGCGCTCACCTGGCCCGCCCTGGCGCTGGCCGGGGTGGTGCTGCTCACCGAGCCCTGGCACGGCGCGATCGATCTCCTCGGCGTCGCCTTCGCCGGACTGGCCGCCATCGGGTGGGGCGTCTACATCCTGCTCACCCAGCGGATCGGCGACCGCTTCACCGGCATCGGGGCGCTCTCGCTGACCGTGCCCGTCGCCGCGGTGACCGCAGCGGTCATCGGCATCCCGCAGGCCGCCGGGGACCTCACCCCTGGTGTGCTCGCCGCCGCGGCCGGGCTGGCCCTGCTGCTGCCGGTCCTGCCCTTCGCCCTGGAGATGCTGGCCCTGCGCCGGATGACGCCGACCGCCTTCGGGACCCTCATGGCCCTGGAACCGGCCCTCGCGGTGCTCCTGGGGCTGATCGTGCTGCACCAGCAGCCCTCCAGCGTCCAGATCGCCGGGATCCTGCTCGTCGTCCTCGCCGGCGCGGCCGCCCAACGCGACGGCCGGCGCAGCCTGCGGGTCCCCGAACCGGCCAGCAACCACGCCGCACTCGACCCCGTCGCTTAGCTGGCGGCGCTGGCGCCGTGATCCACCACCACGATCCGAAATCAGGAGACTGACACGATGTTCACCGGTCTGAGCGCTTTCCCCCTCACCCCCCTGGCGAACGATGCGGTGGACGAGTCCGCCTTCGTCGGTCTGATCCGACGGCTCTCGGCCGCAAGGGTCGACTCCATCACCGCCTTGGGCTCCACCGGCTCCTACGCCTACCTGAGCACCGAGGAGCGCCAGCACGTGGCCCGGCTGGCGGTCGAGCACGCTGGGGACGTCCCGGTGTTCGTCGGCATCGGGGCGCTGCGGACTTCCCAGGTCCTCACCCACCTCGAGCACGCCCAGCAGGCCGGAGCCGCCGCGGTGCTGCTGGCACCGATGAGCTACCAGCCCCTGACCGACGACGACGTGGTCGGGCTCTTCGACACCGTCACCGCCCACTCCTCGGTGCCGGTGATCGTCTACGACAACCCCGGCACCACCCACTTCACCTTCACCACCGAGCTCTACGGACGCATCGCCGCTCTGCCCGGCATCGCCTCCATCAAGATCCCCGGCGTTCCCGCCGACCCGCAACAGGCTCAGGCGCGGGTGCGCGAGATCCGCGCGGTGGTCCCGGCGCATGTGACGATCGGAGTGTCCGGGGACGCCGCGGCGGCCGCCGGCCTGAACGCCGGCTGCGATGCCTGGTACTCGGTCATCGGCGGCACGCTGCCGGGCCCGGCCCGATACATCACCCGGGCCGCCCTGGACGGGCGAGCCGACGAATCGGCGGCTGCCTCCGAGCTGCTGGTACCGCTGTGGGAACTGTTCGCCGAGTTCGGGAGTCTGCGGGTCGTGGCCGCGATCGCCGAACACCTGGAGCTGGCACCCAGGGCCTGCCTGCCGCTGCCGATCCGGGGGCTCGCTGAGAAGCAACGCGCCCGGGTAGCGCGGATCGTCGACGACCTCGGACTCGACCATCAACCCTGACACCCGGCTTTCCCCAGGGGGAGATGGCCGGGGCGCAGCACTGGCACGCTACGTTTTCGCCGCGACCCTGGTGCGCAGCGCCGACGGGGGAGCGGTGGTCGCCATCGTGCTCCTGGCTCAAGCCAGCGGGCTGCCCGGGTGGGTGGCAGGACTGCTGGGTGCCTCGATCACCGCACCTCACCTGCTCGGACCGTTCATCGCCCGGCGCCTGGACACCGCCCGCGACGGGCGGACGGTCATCGCGGTCTCGGCCGTGCTCCACGGGCTGCTGCTCGGTGCGGCAGCACTGCTGTTGCCGATCGCCTGGCCGCTCGTCCCTGCTCTGCTGCTCTTCGCCTCCGGTCTCTTCGGGCCGATGCTCACCGGCGGGATCAGCAGCCGCCTGCCCGCCATCGCCGGACCCACACAGCGCGACCAACGCAGAGCCCAGAGCTGGGATGTGGCCAGCTACGGACTCAGCGGCACCCTGGGCCCCGCCGCCGTGGCCTGGATCGCGGCCACCACCGGCCCCCTCACCGCGACCCTGGCCCTGGCCGCCGCCGCGGTTCTCGGCGCCGCCGCGGTGCTCGCCCTGCCCCGCCAACAGCAACGCGATACGACCGTGGAGGTGCCCTCCCCGGCCCGGACACTGCGCCTGATCCTCAGGAGCGGTCCGCTGCGCCGCACCCTCGGGCTCACCGTGACGGTCGCGTTCTCCGTGGCCACACTGCCGATCTACGCGGTGGCCATCGCTCCCATGCTGGGCGGAGCCTCCGTGGCAGGCACCATGGTGGCGGCCTACGGCGCCGGGAACCTGCTCGGATCGGCCGGGCTGATGCTGTGGCCGCTGCGCGGGGAAGCGGACCGCCTCATGAGCGCCCTCGCCGTCCTCGTCGCGGCCACCCTGACCGTGGTCATGCTGGGCCCGACACTGGAGACGTCCCTGGTGGCTTTCGGCCTCGCCGGGGTCGGCAACGCAATGTTCTTCGCGGCCACCCTGGCCGCGCGCAGCGAGTACGCACCCGTGGAGTCCCGCGGTCAGGTCTTCATCTGGGTGGGCGCGCTCAAGATCGCTGCCGGATCAGCCGGCACGGCCGCCGCCGGCGCCACCATCACCCACGCGGTCTGGGCGCCGCTGATCCTGGTGAGTGCACTGACCGTTGTGGCTGCCACTGCCAGCATCGTCGATCGATCCCGCCCGCGCTGATTCAGGCATAGACCACGCCGTCCCCTCTGCTTTACATATGGTCCGGTTAGAGGGCAGGCCGCTACGCGGTGAAGGTTTCTCCGTGGGCAGGAGAAAGCGGCCGCGGCAAAAGCCGAGGCCGCTTTTCGCACTACAGCAGAAGTGGTCACGAGTTGGGGCTTCCGGGATCGACTCCTAGGTGTCATCGTGCCGGATGCCCCAACTTGGTCGTTATCGGGCCACGGCGGCGGGCTGTTCCTGGAAGGCGGGGACCACGTACTGGACGAACAGCTCCAGGGACTTCTTCTTCTCGTCGTGGGACATGCCGTTGTCGATCCAGTAGGCGAACTCGTCGACACCCAGATCCTGGTAGTGCTTGATCCGCTCGATGACCTCATCGGGTGTGCCGATCATCGCTGACTTATGCAGGCTATCCAGTTCGAACTCGGGTCGGTCCGCGAACTTCTCCTCGGGGGAGGGCTCGAGGAAGCCGTTGGTCGGGGTGGTCTTGTTCCCGGCCCAGGCATCGAACGTGCGGTAGTAGCGGTTGATCGCAGCGGCGGCCGGACGCCAGGCGTCCGGGTCCTCGGAGCTGTGCACGTAGGTGTGCCGCAGGCACAGGACCTCAGGCTTGTCCGCGTCCGGGAACTTGGCCATCGCGGCCTTGGTCTTGTCCGTGAGATCGGCGACCTCGCGATCATCCTTCATGAGGGGAGTGACCATGATGTTGAACCCGTTCTCGACGGCGAACTCATGGGACTCGGGGGAGCGGGCCGCGACCCAGATGGGGATCTCGTCCTGGACCGGCTTGGGCACGCTGGTGGAGGTGGGGAACTGCCAGATCTCCCCGTCGTGGGCGTAGTCGCCCTGCCACAGGGCGCGCATGGCCGGGAGGATCTCGCGCAGGTGCTGGCCACCGGCGGCGGCAGGCATGCCGCCGGCGAGCCGGTCGAATTCGAACTGGTAGGCGCCGCGGGCGACGCCGAGCTCGAGGCGGCCACCGCTGATGACGTCCAGCAGCGCGGATTCGCCGGCTGCGCGGACGGGGTTCCAGAACGGGGCGATCAGGGTGCCGGCGCCCAGGCGGATGGTCTGCGTCTCGGCGGCGAGGTAAGCCAGCAGGGGCATGGGGCTCGGGGAGACGGTGTACTCCATGGCGTGGTGCTCGCCGATCCACACGGTGGAGAACCCGCCGTCTTCGGCGACGTGCACGAGGTCGACGAGGTTTTCGAAGAGCTGTCGGTGGCTGACCTGGTCGTCCCAGCGTTCCATGTGCACGAAGAGGGAGAAGCGCATTGTGGTTGTCCTTCTGTAGGTTGACTGCCTGCGGTCTGTTCCGGGGTGGCAGCTCGGGGGCTTTGCGATGAATGCCCTTGAGCCGCACCTGCACGCGTGATGGGGGCGTGTCCGGATGACGTGGTCTTTATTGAGGGGGTTCTTCTCGCGTCCCAGGGGCCGTCAGCGCGGTTCGGCGGCGCTGTTACGTTCCGCGATGGTGCGGTCGGCCTTGGACCAGTGGGTGGTCGGCACCTCCCGGAGGATCACCGTGGTGTTCTCCGGGACGGCGCCGACGGACTCTTCGGCGGCGCTGTGGAGGGCCGAGATGAGGGCGCGCAGTTGTTCGGGGCTGCGGCCTTCGGCGATGGACACGTCGATCAGGGGCATCGGGGTCTCCTTTTTAGCTGCGCATGACGAAGGGGTCCGCGACGGGGCCTTCGTCGGTGTTGATCCACACGCTCTTGAGGCGGGTGTACTCGTGCATGGACTCCAGGCCGTGCTCGATGCCCACGCCGCTGTTCTTGAAGCCCTGGCGCGGGGACATCGGGGACATGGCGCGGTAGGTGTTGACCCAGATGGTGCCGGCTTCCAGGCGGCGGGCCATCCGGTGGGCCCGGGCGAGGTTCTGGGTCCAGATCCCGGCGGCGAGGCCGTACTCGGTGTCGTTGGCCAGGGCCAGGACTTCGTCCTCGGTGTCGAAGGGCATGATCGCAGCGACGGGTCCGAAGATCTCCTCCCGGGTCACGCGCATGTCGTTGTTCACTCCGGTGAGCACGGTGGGGGAGTAGAAGTAGCCGGGGAGTTCGACCTCGGGGCGGCCGCCGCCGGTGAGGACGGTCGCGCCTTCGGAGACGCCGAGCTCGACGTAGGAGTTGACCTTTTCCTGCTGGGCGGCGAAGGCCAGCGGGCCCAGCTCGGTGGTCTCGAGCATCGGGTCGCCGATGACGATGCTGCGGGCGCGGTCGGCGACCTTCTCCAGCAGCTCCTCGTAGATGGAGCGGTGAGCGAAGACCCGGCTGCCGGCGATGCAGGTCTGTCCGGCGGCGGCGAAGATCCCGGCGATCACGCCCATGGCGGCGTTGGAGACGTCGGCGTCCTCGAAGACGATGTTGGGGCTCTTCCCACCTAGTTCCAGGGTGCACCCGATGAACCGGGACGCGGCCGAGGCCGCGATGGTCGAGCCGGTGGCGGTGGAGCCGGTGAAGGAGATCTTCGCGATGCCGGTGTGGTCCACCAGCGGGGCGCCGGCTTCGACGCCGTAGCCGGTGACGACGTTGATGACCCCGTCGGGGAACCCGGCCTCGGTGGCCAGTTCGGTCAGGCGCAGCACGGTGCGGGAGGTGTACTCGGAGGGCTTGATGACCAGGGTGTTGCCGGCGGCCAGGGCCGGGGAGAGCTTGGAGGTGGTCAGGGTCAGTGGGGAGTTCCAAGGGGTGATGGCTCCGACGACTCCCAGTGCTTCGCGCTGGGTGTAGTTGAGCATCTGCACGGAGTTGGTGGGGATCTGGCTGCCCTGGACCTTGTCGGCCAGACCGGCGTAGTAGTAGAGGTACTCCGGCAGGCCAGCCAGCTGCCCGCGCATCTCGCGCAGGAGCTTGCCGTTGTCCTGGGACTCCATCCGGGCCAGTTCCTCGGCGTGCTCCCCGACCAGATCGCCCAGGCGTCGCAGCAGGTGCCCGCGCTTGGTGGGGGACAGGTCCCGCCACTTCGGGTCGTGGAAAGCCTGGTTTGCGGCCTGGACGGCGGCGTCGACGTCGGCGGTGGTGCCGCGGGCCGCGGAGTACAGGGTCTCCAGGGTGGCCGGGTTGGTGCTCTCGAAGTACGCGCCTTCGACCGGGGCGACGTACTGTCCGTTGATGAAGTGGTCGTAGCGCTCAGGCATGGTCTTCTCGACTCGATTCCTCGATGAAGTGGTGAATGATGCGGGCCAGCTCGCCCGGTTGCTCCACGGGGAGCATGTGGCGGGCCCCGGGGACCACGACGGCCTGGGCGTCCGGGGTCGCCGACGCCAGACGTCCGGTCATCTCCGGGGTGGATCCGGGGTCCAGTTCCCCGGTTACTGCCAGGGACGGGACTTCGATGCTGCCCAGTTCGGGGCTGATCTCGGCGTCGGCGGTGGCGAACACCTTGTAGGCGTGCAGGTAGGACTCCACGGAGTTGGCCAGCAAGGTGCTCCGGGTGGCAGCCACGGTGCCGGCGTCCACCCCGCTGTCTGCGGGGTACCAGCGGCCGATCGAGGCCTCCACGCTGCTGGGGAAGTCCGCCCGGGCTCCCTCCAGTCGCCGCTGCACCGAGGCCGCCTCTTCCGGGGTGCGCCGGCACACCGAGCTGACGCTGGTCAGGGTGGCGACCAGCTCCGGACGGTACCGGGCCAGGTGCTGGGCGATGAGCGCGCCCAGGGAGAACCCCACCAGGTGGGCCCGCCCGGGCAGTCGGGCGGCGACGTCCTCGGCCAGCTCGGTCAGGGTGGCCGGGCCGGTCAGGGGCGGTTGAGCGCCGTGGCCGGGCAGATCCAGGGCCACGACGGGGCGGTCGGTGCACCGGGCCAGCTCAGTGCGGAGAGGCTCCCACATGGTGTAGTCCAGCCCCACGCCGTGGAGCAGGACGATCGGCAGGGGCTGGACCATGGTCACTGCTCGGTGCTCAGCGGGGCCAGGCGCTGCTGGGGGCGTCCCTGGGCGGCCGCGGCCAGGGCGATCACGATCTCCCCGGGGTGCGGGGCGTCGGCCAGGCGCACCTCGATGCTCTGGTGGTGGGAGCGGATGGTGGCGTCGGTGATGTGCTTGAGCGGGATGTCGAAGACGACCCCGGCGGGCCCGCGCTTCTCCACCGCCGGCAGCAGCGTGGTCGCGGAGGCGGCCTTGCGGAAGTGGTCGCCGAACTTCAGGGTGTGGATCAGGGCCGAGCCGTGCTCGATCTCCCCGTCCAGGCCCACGATGGCGGCTTTGCCGTAGGCCTCCACCGGGGCGCCCAGGGCTTCGACCACCCGGGCCGCCAGCAGGGCGCCGACCTCGGAGGCGGTGGCATCGATGCCGGGGTTGAGGTCCTCGACGAACCCCTGGCCGGCCCAGGGGTTGGCGATGATGGCGGCCACGACGGCCACGCGCGCGGCGGGTTCGACGGGACGGCCGCCTTCGGTGACGGTCTCTTCGACGAGGGTGATGATCTTGCGGGTGCTCATGCTGTGGCTCCTTCGAGGATGGCGGATGTGACGGCGGGGTCGGTGACCCGGTCCCCGATGCGGGGGTGCGGGCGGGGACCGGTGGAGGCGGCGACGACGACGACGATCTCGTCAGCACGGGGCCCGTCACTGACCCGGGTGGTGATGGTCTGGTAGTGGCTACGCGTCGCCGCGGCGGTCTTGTGCCACATGGGCACGACCAGGGCCTGGCCTGCCTCGGCACGGTCGTCAGCGAAGCAGATGATCGAGGAGCCCTCGAGGAACTCCCGCACGAGATTGCCGAAGTACGGGGTGTGGATCAGCGCACCGGCGTGCTCGATCTCCCCGGCGGTGCCCACGATGGCGGCCTTGCCGAAGGCCTCGACTTGCTGCGCCCCGCCGAGGCTCTCTAGCAGCCGGTCGGTCAGCACGCGGGCCAGCGCCGGGGCCAGCTCCTCGGTGGCCGGGGCGAGGTCCGTCTCCGGGCCGGTCCCGACCCAGGGATTGGACACCACCGCGGCGACGGTGGCGCGCACGACCGGTACGTCCGGGGCCTGGCCGTTCTCCAGCAGGATCTCCTCCTGGTAGTGGACGATCTTGCGGATGCCGGCCTTCTCGGGAACGCGGGACGACACGGTCGTCATCGCGCACCCACCAGGTGCGGGGTGTGGGGGAGGTCCGGCATGACCTTCCCGGCGAACAGTTCCAGGCAGCGCATGGCGTGGTCCTTTCGCGCCGGCGCGCAGCCGGCGGTGGTTGAGGCGGTGATCACGAATTAAGGGGTCGGCCGGCCGTGCGGGAGTCCGTGAGGACTTCCCGGGCGGAGGCATAGACGTGGTTGCGCATGGCGGCCTCAGCGCCGAAGTGGTCCTTGTCCCGGATCATCTCCAGCACGACACGGTGCTCGCTGGTGGAGGCCTTGATGCGCCCGGGGTGCTCGGCCGTGCGCAGCACCAGGCGGTGGTAGGCCAGCTGGTTCATCAGCCGGTCGTAGTGCTCGGCCAGCTTGGAGTTGTCCGACCCGGTGATGATCGTGTGGTGGAACTCGTGCACCAGTTCCGCGTACCGGGTGGCGTCCTGGTCGGCGGTCGCCTGGTCGGATTCGGCGATGTTGCGCTCGAGCACGTCGAGCTCCGGGACGTTGCCACGTCGGGCGAGCAGACCGGCGGCCAGACCTTCCAAGCCTTCCTTGAGCTGGAAGAGCTCGACGATCTCCCGGCGGGTGGGCTCTCGCACGAAGGTGCCGACCTTGGGGCGGATCTCCACCAGGCCCTCGTGCTGGAGCTGCTTGAGGGTCTCCCGGATCGGAGTGCGGCTGACCTCGAACTCCTGAGACAGGAAGACCTCGGACAGCGGCGCCCCTGGCGGGAACTGCCCGCTGAGCACCAGCCGGCGGACGCGCTCCAGAAGCGGAGCTTCCGCACTGTCGTCGACTCCCACGGTCCGATCTGTCACTTGTTGCATGCAACAGACGCTAGGCGGATGTGACCCAGCCGTCAAGGGCAGTGCGAAAGAACGGCAGCTTATCCGCGCCATTACTGGATTTGAGAGTTCGTGACTGCCGCCCATTGACCTGACCCTGTGATACGGGTTACGTTCTGTGCCATGCAACAGGAACTTGAAGCAACGCTCACGACCGTCTGGCAGGCCGCCTGGGACCGCGGGGAGGTCGAGGCGCTGGAAACCGTTGCCGCCCCTGACTACGTGAGGGTGAGCCGGGCCAGCGGGCACACCATCACGTTGGCCCAGCTGCAGGAGGAGATCCGTACCGTCCGGGCCGGCTTCCCGGACCTGGTGACGACCCTCGACGCGGTGGTCACTCAGGGGGACACCGCGGCGATCTTCTGGACCAGCACGGGCACCCACACCGAGACGTTCCTCGGGGTGCCGCCCACTGGCCGCCAGGTGCAGACCCGCGGATCCAACCAC
Organism: Kocuria sp. CCUG 69068; assembly: GCF_020833785.1. Classification (NCBI taxonomy): domain Bacteria; kingdom Bacillati; phylum Actinomycetota; class Actinomycetes; order Micrococcales; family Micrococcaceae; genus Kocuria; species Kocuria sp. CCUG 69068. Next base: position 36,568 of record NZ_PDDL01000014.1, on the reverse strand, counting down.
GTGACCCTGGTGGAGGGGCGGATCACCCGCGAGGAGGTGACCTGGGACGGCTCGGAGCTGCTCCACAGCCTCGGCGTCCGCCACCTCAGCGACACTCCGCTGCAGCCGGAGGAGGTCGTGCTCGATGACCTCTCCGGTGAGCCGGACCCGCAGGTGATGAAGACCTTCAACCGGCAGTTCATCACCGGCGTCACCGTGGTCACCACCCAGGACAACGGCACCCCCAAGGGGCTGGCCGTGAACTCCTACGCCTCGGTGTCCCTGGAACCGCCCCTGGTGATGGTGTGCATCCAGAAGACCTCCTCCACCTACCCGGCCCTGTTCGCCGCCACCCACCTGGGCATCAACATCCTGGGCACGGAACAGCGGGAGACCATCGCCACCTTCGCCTCCAAGGCCCCTGACAAGTTCGCCGAGGTCGACTGGCACCCCGGGCCCAGCGGCAGCCCGCTGATCGACAACTCTCCGGCGTGCTTGGAGGCCGAGATCCGTGAGCGCTTCCAGGCCAAGACCCACACCGTGTTCATCTGCCGTGTGCGCCACGCGGAGGTGAGCGAGGCCAGCCCCATCATCTACAAGGCCGGCCGCTTCTACGACAGTGACAACCTCGAGCAGCTCTAGCCCCATCAACAACCCGGATCCGACCTTCGCGCCCTGCGTGGATGACCGGCTCCGTAGGAGCTGCACCGTTCATGAGTGGCCGGAGCTGCTCGTCCAGCCCCCAGGCCACACCACCGTTGGTTCACCTCAGGGCGCCGCCACCCGGCGCGGCCCTAGGTGATCCCTCCCAGACGATCCAGTCTCTCCCAGAAACGGAGCCCACCATGTCCCAGGACACTCTTGCGGACGGCGCCACGAACGCACCGCCGAACGCCCGTGCGGACGGCAACCCCAAGAACCCGGTGTTCTGGGTATCAGTTGCCCTCATCGTCGTCTTCATCGTCCTCGCAGGCTTCTTCCCCACCCAGATGGGCGAAATCAGCACAACAGCCCTGAACTGGGTCACCGAGTCCACCGGATGGTCCATGCTGCTCATCCCGCTAGGCCTCATGGGACTGCTGATCTTCCTCGCGGTCACCAAGTACGGAAGGATCCGCCTGGGACCCGACGACTCCCGACCCGAATACCCCACCTACGCCTGGATCGCGATGCTGCTGGGGGCAGTGATGGGCATCGGGCTGATCACCTACGGCGTGGCCGAGCCGGTCTCCCACCTCCTCACACCGCCCCACGACCTCGCTGAGCCCGGCAGTCAGGACGCTGTCGTGGAAGCGCTGCGTTTCACCTTCCTGGACTGGGGTCTGCACGCGTGGGCCGTCTTCGCGATCTTCGGTCTGGCCATCGGGTACTCCACCCACCGGCTGGGCAACAAGGGCCTCGTCTCCCCGATCCTGCGGCCACTGATCGGACGGCATGCCGACGGGTTGGTCGGCAAGGCCGTCGACGTCCTGGTGATCCTCTCCACCCTGTTCGGCACCACGACCTCCCTCGGCCTCGGCGCCGCCCAGATCAGCCAGGGCCTCAGCCAGATCACCGGCACCACGCTGACGAGCATCCCCATCCAGGTGGGCATCATCGCCGTGATCACCGTGATCTTCACGCTCTCCGCCATGAGCGGGGTCAGCCGCGGCATCCGCTACCTGAGCCAGACGACCATGGTCATCGCGGGGGCGCTGCTGCTCTTCGTCCTCATCGCCGGACCCACCACCTACCTCATCAACATCTTCTTCCGCTCCCTGGGCGGCTACGTGGGCGGCTTCCTCGAGATCAGCCTCATGCTGCCGACCACCTCGGACGAGTTGGCCTGGATGCAGTGGTGGACCTACTTCATGATGGCGTGGTGGATCAGCTGGGGCGCCTTCGTGGGCGTGTTCGTCGCCCGGATCTCCCGGGGACGCACGATCCGGCAGTTCGTCTTTGTGGTCCTCGGCGTGCCCACCCTGGTGTTCTCCGCTTGGTTCACCGTCATGGGCGGCAGCGCGATGTTCATGGACATGAACCGGGACGCCGGGATCGGCGCGGCCGCCGCACAGGACGTCAACACCGCCTTCTTCGGCCTGCTGGACCAGCTCCCGCTGACCCTGTTGACCTCCGTGGTGGCCATCGTGCTCGTCGTGCTCTACTTCGTCACCGGAGCCGACTCCAACACCTACGTGCTGGCGGTGATCTCCAGTGACGGCGACATGTACCCGAAGCGCTCCGTCCTGGCCGTGTGGGGCATCCTCACCGGCGCCATGGCCGCGGTCCTGCTCTACGCAGGTGGCCTCCAAGCACTCCAGACGGCAGTGATCCTCTCGGCCGCACCGTTCATCTTCGTGATTCTCGCCCTGGCCATCGCGATCGTCATGCTTCTGCGCCGGGATCCGCTGATGACCCCCCTGCAACCGGGGCGTCACTGCGCCACCGAGGGCCCTTCCGGCACGGAACATTCCCAGCAGGGACAGGGCGTTGCACAGAGCGGGGTCGAGACGACCGCCGATGCCGACATCACCCACGACGGGCCCACTGCCGTGGAAAACAGCGAGTCCTCGCTGACGGCAACCCAGACCCGATAGGTCAGGCAACGTTCCGTTCACCGCACGGACGCTGACCGCCGGCGCATCAGAAGACGGTCGAAGCCATCACCCCGGAGGCCGCAACGCCGCCCAGGCCTCGACCGTCTTCTGCGCCCTCCCAAGGGAAACCACCCTCCTCTCCACCACCTCCAGGCGACCACGTGCGTGCCACGGACGTCGGCTCCGATCCGGGGCCGACGAACCGACAGCCTCAACGCCGTTTCCAGACCCAGAAAGGACTTCCTCATGACAGTCATCGAAGGCATCGTCGAGCACGGAGACGCCCGGGGCAGGACCATCGGATTCCCCACCGCCAACCTCGCAATCTGCGACCTCGAGGTCGAGGACGGGGTGTGGGCCGCGCAGGTTCGGATCGGTTCCCAGGAGTGGGCCGTCGCGGCGGTGTCCGTCGGCCGGCGCCGGACCTTCTACACCGGCGAAGGCCCCCGGCTGCTCGAAGCCCACCTCTTGGACTTCACCGGCGACCTCTACGGGCGCACGATGCATGTCGAGCTGACCGCGAAGCTGCGGGGCCAGAAGAGCTTCCCCTCCGTCCAAGCACTCATGGAGCAGCTGCACCGCGACGTCGAAGCCACCCGGCAGTGGGCCGTCATCCACTGCCCATGGCTCTTGAGCACCCAGGGGTCCAAGACCCGGGAAAGGGCGCTGGTATGACCCAGCAGGGACCCCCGAAGTGGGCCGTCCAACGAGTATCAGGAGTCCTCCAAGCCGAACGCGAAGCCGGGCGACACACCCTGAACCCAGCAGACCTCGCGCGTCGAACCGGACTCAGCAAGAGCCTGGCGCGGCGATGCCAGGCACACCTGACCACGGCACCTCATTCCACTGTCGGTCCACGAGCCCCGGCCAACCAAGGCACATCCGTGAAGGTATGACCGGGTTCACGAATCCTCTCGGGACGCACAAAGCCCGATGACACCCCCGCCCCGGTGGCTTCCGGGGTGCCCAACCCCAACTGCAGGCGGCCCCAGTGCTGTCGCCCGCCCGTCCGACCGTTTCCTTGACGCACCCCCCAGGCACCGGCGCCCGGTGCCTGGGGGGCGCGTCGACCAGAAAGGCTGATACATGAGCATCACGGACAAGGCCCCCGCGGCCACCGGCATGACGGACCGCATCACCGAGGTCCTGGGCAGGACCCCCACGGGGCTGCTGATCAACGGCCAGTGGCGCGACGCCTCGGACGGGTCCACCTTCGAGGTGGAGAACCCGGCCACCGGGCAGGTGCTGGCCACCATGGCCTCGGCCACCCGCCAGGACTCCCAGGCCGCGATGGACGCCGCCGCCGACGCCCAGGAGTCCTGGGCCCGCACCCCCGCCAGGGAGCGCTCGGAGATCCTGCGGGCCGCCTTCGACCTCGTGCAGGAGCGCGCCGAGGACCTGGCGCTGCTGATGACCCTGGAGATGGGCAAGCCGCTGGCCGAGGCGGCCGGTGAGGTCACCTACGGGGGTGAGTTCCTGCGCTGGTTCGCCGAGGAGGCCGTGCGCGACTACGGCCGCTACCTGGAGTCCCCCGAGGGCAATCTGCGGATGCTGGTGACCCACAAGCCGGTGGGCCCGTGCCTGCTGATCACCCCGTGGAACTTCCCGCTGGCGATGGCCACCCGCAAGGTCGCCCCGGCCGTGGCCGCCGGCTGCACCATGGTGCTCAAGCCCGCGAGGCTGACCCCGCTGACCTCCCAGTACTTCGCCGCCCTCATGCTGGAGGCGGGTCTGCCGGCCGGGGTGCTCAACGTGGTCTCCTCCGCCTCCGCCGCAGCGGTGTCGGAGCCGATCATGGCCGACCCCAGGCTGCGGAAGGTCTCCTTCACCGGTTCCACCCCGGTGGGCAAGCAGCTGATGAAGGCCGCCACCGACAACGTGCTGCGCACCTCCATGGAGCTGGGCGGCAACGGGCCGCTGATCGTCTTCGAGGACGCCGACATCGACAAGGCCGTGGCCGGTGCGATGGCCGCGAAGATGCGCAACATGGGCGAGGCCTGCACCGCCGCCAACCGGCTGCTCGTGCACGAGGACGTGGTCGAGGAGTTCGTGGCGAAGATGGCCGAGAAGATGGCCGCACTCACCGTGGGCAACGGTGTCGAGGACGGGGTCACCGTGGGCCCGATGGTCGAGGCCAAGGCGAGGGACTCCGTCGAGGAGTTCGTCACCGACGCCGTTCAGCGCGGGGCGAAGGTCGTCGTGGGCGGTTCCCGGGTGGACGGGCCCGGCTACTTCTTCGCCCCCACCCTGCTGCGCGACGTCCCCCGGGACGCGAGGGCGGTGACCGAGGAGATCTTCGGGCCCGTCGCCCCGGTCGTGACCTTCGCCGACGAGGACGAGGCCGTGGCCCTGGCGAATGCCACCGAGTACGGCCTGGCCTCCTACGTGTTCACCGAGAACATCTCCCGCGGGCTGCGCATCGGCGACCGCATCGAGTTCGGCCTGATGGGCCTCAACGTCGGGGTGATCTCCAACGCCGCCGCCCCCTTCGGCGGGGTCAAGCAGTCCGGTCTGGGCCGTGAGGGCGGGGCCGAGGGCCTGCACGAGTACACCACCACCCAGTACATCGGCGTGGAGAACCCCTGGGCCACCGTCCCCACCCCCGGCACCGGCACCCCCGCCTGAGAACGCGCAAGAACCGTGGGACCTGGCACACCAGGTCCCACGGCTTTTCGCTGCTGCAGGAATTGAAGTGGACTGTGGGCAGTGGGTGCAGGTTGACCCTTGCCGCTTTACATATGGCCCGGCTACCGGACATCTCCACAAGGGTGAGGTTGCGATGGGGGTTCCTCCGTGACCGGTTCTGCTAGGGGTCAAGGCGTGGTTGCGCCGTGCAGGTGGTGGGTGGCGTAGTACTTCATTGCTGTCGCCAGCCAGCCGGGTAGGGCTGGGTCGACGTCGGCGATCCAGGTCCGTTGTTGGTCGTCGTTGAGGTAGTGATCGGCCAGGGCGCGGTAGGCCTCGGCATCCGGTTTCCAGAACTGGGCGATGGCTTCGTGGTGTTCCTCGACGAGCTGTTGGGCGTCCTGGCCATCAGACGGCACCTGGTGTCGCATGAGTCCGGCCATGCGGTGGAGCAAGGCTCGGCTATCGGCGGCTGCTTGTTCGTAGTCGGTCATTTCCCAGCCGTCGGTGGCGGTCTCGACGGCGGCGAAGGTGTGCTCGACTGCTGGGCCGTGGGCGGCCCTGAGCCGGTCCTTCAGCCGAGTGCGGTCGTGGTGGAGGCCGCGGAAGAAGTCCGCAGGTTCCATGGTGTGGGCGCCGGTGAGGTCGGTGATCGAGGCCTCGATGGTTTCGATCACGGTGCCCAGACGGTGTTGCTCGGCGAGGATCTGTTCGCGCTGGGCGCGCAGGGCGGTGATCTCGTTGACCTGCCCGTCGATCACCTGCCCGATCTGCCCCAGCGGCACACCCACTTCGCGCAGCAACAGAATGCGCTGCAGACGCAGCAGTTGCTCCCGGCCGTACCAACGGTAGCCATTGGCCCCGATCTCAGCCGGTGCCAGGAGCCCGATGGCGTCGTAGTGGCGCAGGGTCCGGGCGCTGATCCCGGCCATGGTGGCGAGCTGGCTGATGGAGTAGCGCACGCTCCACCGTATCGCCTTGACCTTCTCGTAGCGTCAACTTCTACCGTGAAAGCCATGGCACTGACGATCACCCAGACGAGAATCTTCGACGGCACCACCATGAGCGCCCACGACACGGTGCGCGTGGTGGACGGGCGCATCGAAGCTGTGGGAGGGCCTGAACTGGTGGCCGCCGGGGACACCGTGGTGGAGGCAGGTGGGGCCACCCTGCTGCCCGGGCTCATCGATGCGCACCTGCACCTGCTGCCCGGGACCGCCCACCAGGCGGTGACGTTCGGGGTGACCACCGGGATCGACCAGTTCAGCAAACCTGAGGTGATCACCCCGGTCCTGGCCCGCAACCACCGACCGGAGGTGGCGCAGATCAGGACCTCGAGCATCGGGGCGACCGCCCCAGGTGGGCATCCCACGATGGCCTACGCACCCTTTCCCTACGTCACCGGACCCAAGGACGCCGCAGCCTTCGTCGCCGACCGCAGGGGAGAGGGTGCGACCCATCTGAAGGTCTTCTACGACGACGGCTCGACCGCCCCGATGCGCATGCCCTCCTTAGATCTGCCCACGGTGGCCGCCCTGGTCCGGGCCGCCCACACGGGCGGGATGCTGGTGGTCGCCCACGTCACCAGTGCCGCGGCCGCCGTCGACGTCGTGGCCCAAGGCGTCGACGTCCTCGCCCACGTGCCGTTCGAGCCGTTGAACGAGGCCCAGCTGGAGGTCTTGGCCGCATCCCGGATACCGGTGATCGCCACGCTGGGCATCGCCGACGGCTTCCCGGGCCCGGACGGCACCATGCCGCTACTGGGCCAGTCGCGCCTGGCCTCGCGCCTGGGACCGGGATGGACCGGGATGCTCCAGCGCCAGGGGAAGCGGTGGATGCCCCCAGGGGCGCCCGACTTCGCCGCCGCCAGGCGCAACGTGGGGGCCCTGCACGCCCGTGGGGTGCCGATCCTGGCCGGCACCGATGCCCCCAACCCGGGTCTGGTACACGGGGCGAGCCTGCATCGGGAACTCCAGCACCTCGTGGCCGCCGGGCTGAGCCAGCTGGACGCACTGGCCGCGGCGACCTCCGGCCCGGCGGCCGCCTTCGGTCTTCAGGACCGCGGGGTGATCCGCCCGGGGGCACGGGCCGATCTCGTCCTCGTGGCCGGGCGCCCGGATGAAGGCATCACCGCCACCCAGGACATCACCGCCGTATGGAAACAGGGTGTGGCAGTGGATCTGGACGGGTATCGGGGCAGCCTTGAGGAGGAGACCGACCTGGTGGCACTGCAGGCCACCAACGAGAAGATCATCGCCGCCATCCACCAGGTGTGGCCGCAGTTCACCTCCTGACCGCGGCACTCGACCAGCCCCAGCGGACCGATCGAGAAACCGCCGATGAACCCTGTTGCAGTTGGGGTTCGTTGGTGGGCACTTGATTCCCGTGTGAGCGCGTTGCCCGTAGCATCGAGTGCGCTCCTTTTGGGTCACTGGGCGGCATACTCGACCCATGGATGAATCGATGCCGGTGGCCGAGTTCGCGGCACCCGGACCGTTGCGGGACCGGCTCGTCCAGCTGATCCGGTCCGGCACGAAGACAGGCACATCGTCGCTGCTGGGTGACTACGAAGCCAAGGGCCAGCCCCTGCCGCGCCTCGGCGAATGTCAGGCCCTCATGGACTCCACCGGGCGGGTGGTTGCCACCTTGGAGATCACCGAGGTGGCCACGATGCGATTGGCCGAGGTGCCCTGGGAGCACGTGCTGGCCGAGGGCGAGGGGCACCGCAGCGTGTCCCAGTGGCGGGAGGCTCACGAGGTGTTCTGGACGGCCACGCCGCCGGAGGCGTGTGCCGAGGCCCCAGTGCGGGACTTGGACGACGACACGCTTGTGGTGCTGGAGCGATTCCGGCTCCTGCAGGACTAGCGGAAGTACCCTCATCGGCGGCCTCAGAGCCGCATGATTCCTGGATCAGACCCGTTGCAGTTGGGGTTCTGAAGCGACACCAGAGGTTCTGCGCGCTGTGGTGCCGCGCACGCATGGTCGATTGGAGACATGTTCGATCCGCCTGACCCGATCGCCGGGGCGTGGCCTCGGCACACCGACCGATGCCTGCTGCGCCCCGTACAGGATGCCGACCTGGAGGCGATGCTCGTCTATCGGGGTGACCCGCACGTCACCGAGCACTTGGGCCATGCCCCGCTGTCGCGCGATGGGGTGCAGGAGCGCATTCAGTCTCGCTTGTCCGGGCGGGATTCGGTGTCGGGGTGGTTCGTGCGCGGGGTGGCGGTCCTCCTAGAGGGTCGGATGATCGGGGATGCCACGCTGCGTCTCCAGCCGGGTCCTGAGGGGCAGTCCTGGCAGTTGTGGGTCGGGTACGCACTGCGACCGGAGGTGTGGGGGTGCGGTCTGGCGACCGAGGTGGTCGCTGAGCTCGTCGGCATCGGTGAGGAGATGGGTCTGCCGGTCTGGGCGGAGACGTTCGTGGAGAACGTCGCTTCGCAGCGGGTCCTCGAGAAAGCAGGGCTGGAACTCGTGGAGGAGGTCCTGGCCGAGGGCCGGCTGTGCCGGGTCTTCCGAAAGCGTTGACGTTCTTGTCCTGTGGTGAGGCGGCCTGGTCACGGTATGCCTCCGGCTTCGAACAGGCTGCCTCAACGGCCGTAGCACCGACCCATGCCGGGGTGTGCCTAGCATGGGGGCATGCGCCTGCGAGAGACGGTCCCAGCCGATCTGGATCTCTTCCTAGGCTGGGTTTTCTCCGAGGCGGACATGGTGCTCTGGTCCGGGCGCACCTTTGCCTGGCCGCTGGATCGGGGGCAGCTGGAGCGCTACCTGCGAAATGATCAGCGTCGGTACTGGACCGGGCTGGACCCCGAGTCGGGGAATCCGGTCGGCCACGCCTCCCTGCTGGTCGACCACGACGCAGCCATGATGCGGCTCGGGTGCATCCTCCTCGATCCGGCAGTTCGAGGGCGTGGCCTGGGTCGCGAGCTGATCAGTACAGCGGTGCGCACGGGTTTCGAGGTCACGGAGCTGCCGACCATGAAACTGGGCGTGTACGCGCACAACGTCACGGCTCGGCGCGTGTACGAGGATCTGGGGTTCCGCCAGACCGGCCGGGTGCGCAGCACCGAGGTGAACGGCCAGCCCTGGCATGCCGTGGAGATGGAGCGACCACGAACCGACTGAGCCGCTCCTGCCTGCTGGCTCTCTTCTCGGATCGACCGGGGCCGTCACGAAGGTCACGCGCTGCAATTGGGGTTCCCATCGGATGTGGCTTTGGTGTCTGAGAAGTGGTGTTTGTCGCTATTGTGCACTGGTGGCGACCATGTCAGGGGGATCGGGGCGCTGCAGAGGGCGGCGTTATGCTTCACGGGTGACTCCTGAGGAATTATCCGCCGCCATTTCCGCTTGTTTGCAGGCCGCTGTCGAGGCCGGTGACTTCGATGTCGACCTCCCCTCGGAGGTGCGTGTGGAGCGACCGAAGAACCGGGAGCACGGTGACTGGGCCACGAACATCGCCCTGCAACTGGGCCAGAAGGCGGGGAGGAACCCGCGCGAGCTCGCCCAGGTCCTCAGCGACCGGTTGGCCGGCATCGACGGCGTCAAGAGCGTCGACGTGGCCGGCCCGGGTTTCCTCAATATCACCCTGGACGCCGGCGCGGCGGGCGAGCTCGCCCGCACCATCGTCGAGGCAGGACCCGCCTACGGCACCAACGACGCCCTGACGGGTCACACCATCAACATGGAGTTCGTCTCGGCCAATCCCACCGGGCCCTTGCATCTGGCCCACACCCGCTGGGCCGCACTGGGCGACTCGATCGCCCGTGTGCTGCGCGCCAGCGGCGCGGCGGTGACGGCGGAGTACTACATCAATGACGCCGGAACGCAGATGAACACCTTCGCCGCCTCCGTCCTGGCCACCATCAAGGGCCGACCGGTCCCGGAGGGCGGCTATCCGGGGGAGTACATCGCCGATCTTGGCCGCCAGGCTCTGACTGCCCGGCCGGAGCTGGCGGACATGGACGATGATGAGGCGCTGCCGATCGTCCGGGAACTGGCCTATCGAGCGCAGATGGCCGACATCGAGGAGACCTTGGCCGACTTCGGGGTGCACTTCGACGTGTTCTTCTCCGAGTCGGACCTGCACGAGGGCGGAGCGGTGGTGCAGGCGGTGGACCGCCTGCGGGAGCAGGGTCACGTCTTCGATCTCGAGGGTGCCGTCTGGCTGCGCACCACCGACTTCGGCGACGACAAGGACCGTGTCCTCATTCGGGCCAACGGTGAGCCCACGTACTTCGCCGCGGACGCGGCGTACTACCTGTCGAAGAAGGACCGCGGGTTCGAGCAGAAGATCTATCTGCTCGGCGCCGACCACCACGGCTACATCGGCCGGCTGCAGGCCATTGCCGCCTGCGCCGGGGACGACATGGAGCACAACATCCAGGTGCTCATCGGCCAGATGGTGTCCGTGAACGGAGCCCGCCTGTCGAAGAGGGCCGGGAACATCATCGAGCTGCGGGATCTGTTGCAGTGGCTCGGCAAGGACGCGCTGCGGTACTCGCTGGGCCGATCCTCGGCGGACTCGGCGATGTCGATCGATCCGCAGCTGCTGCAGAAGAACACCAACGAGAACCCGGTGTTCTACGTCCAGTACGCCCATGCCCGGACCCACGCCGTGGCCCGCAATGCGGAGTCGGCCGGAGTGGACACCGGCAGCTTCGACGCGGCGTCGCTGGATCATCCCACCGAGGGCGACCTGCTGGCCGCGCTCGGGCAGTTCCCCGGGGTGGTCGCCCAATCGGCGACCTTCCGGGAACCACACCGCGTCGCCCGCCACCTCGAGGTCATCGCCGGCACCTACCACCGTTGGTATGACGCCTGCCGCATCGCTCCCCAGGGAGACGCCCCGATCCAGGACGTGCACCGCTCGCGCCTGTGGCTGAACAACGCCACCCAGCAGGTCCTGGCCAACGGCCTCGACCTCCTCGGCGTTTCGGCACCCACGAGGATGTAACCGAGTACGGAGCAATCTGTCCCGTGGATTCTCAGTAGAGGTTCCTTTGCGGGTGAAGGTGGATGGGATTCCCGCCGAGGAGTTGGCCGTCTTCCGATGCGGCATCTCCTGGGCGTGAGGACCCCATTAGTAGGGACGCGCGCCACCCCCCTTCGACGTGTGCCTTAGCACATTATGGGGGAGGGGTGTGGATGCGCGGTGCCGTCTGAAGGGTCTCGCAGATCGGGGCAACGACCGTTCGCGCTTACGCGCGGCCCCACTGACAGCCCATCGGCGCCTCGAAGGAGTTCCGGTCATGACCAGCCCACCACAGGACCCGGGCAACCCTGCTTGCCCGTACGAGTCCTCCCGCAGGACCCCGCCCCGATACTCCTCACAAGGATGGCCCGAAGGCGCGGATCGTGGCCCCGGGCAGCAGCGTGGGGCCGTGCCGGCGCCGCGGCAGCTCCAGCGGCTGCTGGGTCTGACCGTGGCCTCGGGCGCCCTGTATGCGGCACTTGGGGTGGTGGTCACGATCATCTACGCCACGATGGACTTCGCCGCGATGTACCAGAGGATGGGCATACCGGCCGAGGACGCCGGGCAGATCGGCACGATGTTCGAGCGGATGCGCGGGGTCTCGATCGCCTCCGGGGTGATCGCGGTGGTGGTGCTGCTGGGTCTGTACGCCTCCGCCTACGTCTTCCTGCGCAAGGGGGCGAACTGGGCTCGGATCACCGGCATCGTGCTGGCGATCCTGAGCTCCCTGGGCTTTCTGGGCAACCTCTTCGGGTTCTGGCTCTATGGGCAGTGGGCGATTGTGCTGATCGGCCTCGGGATCGCCTTCATCGCGGTCAACATCGCTTGGTTGGTGACCGCCTTCGGCGCCCCGCTGCGCGCCTGGTTCACCCGACCCCGCTACACCCGGTGAGACCGGCAGGGACGACGCAGCTCCCTGTGATGTGGCCGCGACCCCAGCTGAGCATGGCCCGCATTCACCGCTCACGACGACGATAGGGACGCACCATGGCAGTCGAAGCACGACCCACTACTGGCACACCGGGTCCGTGGTTCCGCACCCTGTGCGGGGCCATCACCCTGGGGCTGAGCCTGGTGTGCGTGCTCTCATCCCTGCCCTACCTGACCACGACCTCCGGCAGTGAGCAGCTGACCATCTGGGGGTTCTTCCTCTGGGGCGCCGGGTTGGCCGTCGGCGGGGCGTGGCTGATCCGCGGCCGGTCCAAGGGCCGGGACATCGTCTTCGTCCGGGACCGCCGACGCCTGCTGACCGTCGCGGCCTTGACCGTAGTGGTCGTCGGCATGGCGATCTTCTTCGCGACCCTGCCCGCCGAGGAGGGCGACACCTTCGACGCGTCCCTGGCGTACCGGACGATGTTCGCCAACCTCTTCGCGACCCTGCCGTTCATGCTCTTCGACCGGGAGGGCCACCATGAGCGCGCCACCCCGATGCCGCAGGATCCCGCCGGGCGGCAGAGGGTGAAGCGGCGGATCGGTCTGCTGGTCCTCGCCGGGGTGGTGGCTTGGCCGGCCGGGGTGGTGCTGGGGGAGCTGGTGCACCCGTGGTTCGAGGAGATCCTGCCCCGCCTGGCCGCCGGGTTATTGGCCGCGGCCGCCGTGCTGGGCTACCGGCTGCGGAAGTCCCGGCCCTCGGGGACCGGACCCGACGCGTCCCCGGACCGGTAGGACGTGCACCAGGCCATGGTTGCGGTGAGCCCACGACCCCGGGGAAGGACAGGCGATGTTCGTGGCACCGGGAACCGGTGAGGGGCCCGCCCCGAAGAAGGACCGGAAGTGGCTGTGGGGGCTGGGCGCGTGGCTGTTCTGGTTCATCATTGCCGACGAGGTGTTCGAGGCCGCACTGGACTGGTTGGTGGCCACCGGCGGGTACGGGTTCTCCAACGCGATCATCGGGCTGCTCACCCTGGGCGGGTGCTTCATCGGCATCCAACGGCTGCACGTCAAACACCGGCGCCTGGAGACCGAGGGCGACCCGGACCCGCTGCCGGCACCCTACGACTACCAGACCCAGGCCCAGGGCGGGGTCTTCGCGGGGTGGGCATTCGGAATCATCACCTGGGTCGCCACGCTGGCGTGGCTGATCTTCGTCGGGGTGGGTTCGGCGATGACGTTCTGGCCGATCCTGGGGACGACGATCCTGTGGGTCGGGCGGATGGAGATGGCCCACGCGCGCGTCATGGACGCCCGCCGCGGCCAGCCGCCGGCACTGATGGCGCTTTCTGAGATTCCCCAGGGATGCTCCCCGATTTTCCCCACCCGGTGGTTGTGGTCACTGTAGCGGTCGTGGGGTGCCGGTGGTGGTGCGGCGCAGGGTGTCGGCGCGGGCTTGGTGGGCGCGCAGCCGGTAGGAGTCGCCGTCGAGGTTGAGGACCACGGAGCGGTGCAGGAGCCGGTCGAGCAGGGCCGCGGCGACGGTGGTGTCGCCCAGGACTTCGCCCCAGGAGCCGACCCCGCGGTTGGTGGTGAGGATGATTGAGGTCTTGAGGTAGCGCTGGGAGACGACCTGGAACAGGGCTGAGGCGGCCTCGGCGGGCAGCGGCAGATAGCCCAGCTCGTCGATGACCAGCAGGGTGGGTCCGGCGTAGAAGCGCATGGTGGTGGCCCAGCGGCCCTCGATCGCGGCCTTGTGGCAGCGGGCGGCCAGATCGGCGGCGGTGGTGAAGTAGGTGCGGTAGCCGGCCTCGGCGGCCTTGCGCGCCAGTCCGACGGCCATGTGGGTCTTGCCGACTCCGGGCGGGCCGATCAGCAGCACGTTGGTCGCGGTCTCGAGGTAGCGGCAGGACGCCAGCTCGTTCACCAGGGCTGGGTCCAGTCCCGGGGCGGCCTCGAGGTCGAAGTCCTCCAGGGTCGCCGGCGACGGCAGCGAGGCGAACCGCAGCCGCCCGGCCAGCCGGCGGGCCTCGGTGGCCTCGACTTCCAGGCCCAGCAGTCTCTCCAGGGCGGCGGTCATCGACAGGCCCTCGGCGGTGGCCTGATCGAGGACGCCCGGCAGGTGCTCGGCGGCGGTGGTGAGCTTGAGCTCGGCCAGGTGGGCGCGCAACCGCTGATACGTCGAGGCCTGCGAGAGGCTCATGGGCTCTGTCGGGATGTTCGTGGGGGTGCTCATGTGAGGGTGTTCCTTCCGTTGGCGGCGGCCGCGTAGCGGGACAGATCGATCACCACGGAGCCCTCCTCGGCGCCGTGGACCGAGGTTGTGGTGGACGTGGGCGCGGCGGTGCCGCGCAGGGCCGCGGCTGCGGCCAGGGCGTCGGCCCCTGGTGGGATGCGGACCTTGCTCCGGTGCGGCACCGCCGAGGTGGCGGCCTTCATCGCCTCGGTGTTCAGCGCGATGACGTGGCCGTGGTCGCGGACCATCGCTCCGGCACCAGGGGCGGCGGCACGGTGCCGGGCGATCACCGTCCCGTTGTTGGTGGAGATGTCGAGGTGCGGCTCGCCGAGGCGGGCGATGACGGTGACCGTGGAGTGGGCCAGCTCAGGGGCCACGGAGTAGGAGTTGCCGCGGTAGGCCACCAGAGCCTGGGCCGAGACCTTCCGGGTCACCGTGGTGACGGCCGGGAACGGGGCCGGGGGCAGCGCCCCGAGCGGTTCGGCGGCGGCCAGGGCGCCCACGGTCGTGCGGCCCTGGGCCGTGGTGCGGGCCCGGGCGTCACCACGGGTGGTGCACCACTGATCCAGTGCGGCTTGTGTCGATGCCGTCTGAATACTGACCCTCGGGCGCCGGGCGGATTCAACGGTGGGTTCTAGCGGTCGTCGCAACATCCCTGTAGATGAAGGGGATGGAGATGGGCATCAGAGGACGCAAGCGGCGGTTGGTCCTGGAAGATGAGTACTGGGCGCTAATCCTTACCGGGGTGGGCACGGTCGAGGCGTGCCGGATGGTCGGGATCGGGCGTAAGACCGGGTACCGGTGGCGGGCCGAGCTCGGCGGACTGGCTCCGGCCAGAAGAGCCGAGGCGCAGCCATCGAAACGCTACCTGTCGTTGCTGGAACGAGAACGGATCGCGGTGCTCCGTCGACAGGGCCTGTCGATGAGGACGATCGCCATCCGGCTGGGGCGGGCGCCTTCAACGATCTCCCGGGAGCTGCGGCGCAACACCGCCGCCCACGACCGCGGAGGCTATGACCCGGTGTTGGCCCATGCCCGCGCCCGCACAGCCGCCCGACGGCACAGACCCGGGGTACTGGCTCACGACGAGGAGCTCCGTCGTGTGGTGCAGTCCAAGCTCGAGCTGGACTGGTCCCCGCAGCAGATCGCCGTGTGGCTGCGGATCGAGTACCCACACCGCCGGGAGTGGCATGTGTGCCACGAGACGATCTATCAGGCGCTCTACCACGGCACTCGTCGCGGGCTGCACCGGCGGCTGACCACTCGGTTGCGCACGGGGCGGTCGATGCGCCGCCGGCGCCGACGCCCTGACCAGCGGGCCCCGCGCTTCATCGCCCCGGGGCTGCTGATCGACCGGCGCCCGGCTGTGGTCGAAGAGCGGGTGCGGATCGGCGATTGGGAGGGCGACCTCATCGTGGGGGCGAAGAGCCGCTCGGCGATCGGGACGCTGGTGGACCGCACCAGCCGCTACGTCCGCCTGGTGCACCTGCCCCGCGGCCACGCCGCGCAGGCCCTGACCGACGCTCTGGAGGTACTGGTGGAGGACCTGCCGCAGCCGACACGGCGGACGTTGACCTGGGATCAGGGTGCGGAGATGGCCCGCCACGACCTGGTGGCCGCCTGGTTCAGCGAGGGCGTGTACTTCGCCGCCCCGGCCAGTCCGTGGATGCGGGGGTCCAACGAAAACATGAACGGGTTGCTGCGCCAGTACTTCCCGAAAAGCACGGACCTGAGCGTTCACACCGCGGAGGACCCGGCCAGGGTGGAGCAGCTGCTCAACACCCGTCCGCGAAAGGTCCTCGGATGGGCGACGCCGGCCACCGTGTTCGCGGCCAAGATGTCATGCTGAAACAACGTCGGTGTTGCGACGAGCTGTTGAATCCGCCCGGCGATAGGGGGTCAATTTTCGTTCGGCGTTGACAGCTTGTGCGGATTCGACGGTGGCCTCATCAGGCAGGGTGCGCCAGACGCGTTGGGCGGCGGAGTGCACGGCTTTCTCGACCACGCCTTTGCGGTTGCCGCGGCGTGGTGGGCAGATCGCCACTGAGACCCCGTAGTGCTTGGCCACCGCGGCGAAGGTGACGGTGACCGCCCCGTTGGGCGGGTGGCAGACGGTGGCCATCCGGTCGAAGCGCCAGGCCTTGCTGACCCCGCCCAGGGCGCGGGTGATGTGGTCGATGCCGGCGATCAGGTGCGCCTGGTCCTCGGACTCGCACAGGAGCCCGCGCCAGGCCCCGGAGTGCGCCAGAGCCCCGACGAGCAGATGCGCCTTGGCGCCCACACCCCAGGCCGCCGGTGGGTCGGGCAGTTCGACCCAGTCCCACTGGGTCTCCTCCCCGGGCGGGTGCTCGATCACCGCCACGGGGCGCCCGGCGGTGGGCCGGCGGTCCTGGCACACCGGGCGCAGCTGGCGTTGCCGCAGCTGTCGGGTGAAGGTCTGGTACGCCCCGGGGTACCCGAGGTCGGTGACCTCGTCGTAGAGCGTGGTGGCCCACAGGTGCGGGTCCTCGCCCAGGCGGGCCCGGCAGTAGTCGGCGTAGGGGGCGAAGGGGTCCGGGGTGCTGCGTTGGCGTGCCCCGGGGGTGCGGTTCCCGGCCAGGTAGGCGCGGATGGTTTTGCGGTCACGGCCCAGATGCCGGGCGATCGCGGAGATCGTCCAGCCCTGACGGGCCAGGGCGTGCGCGTCGATGTCTTCCTCCCGTGTGAGCATGGTCAGCGGGGCTCCCTCGAATGGATGGCTGGTGGTCAGAGACCGCCATCATCGAGGGGGCCCCGCCGTCATTGGCGGAGCCACACGGGTGGGGAATTTCAGTGAGCAGGTCTGGGGAGTTTCACCTGAGCGTCATCAGCACCTGTCGACTACGACTGAGCAAGGAAGGCCGAGGGTGCCCCAGGCACCCGAACCACCTGGACGCCCCGAGCCCCGGCTTTACATATGGCCCGGCTATCAGCCGCTCCACGAGAACGACATTGCCTGTGGGGTTGGCCCGCGCGGGGGTAGGCCCTGTCCTGATGGGCGTGCTGGCCGTTCTTGCACGCTCCCCACAGGGATGCTGTTACCGAGGGGCGATGGGTCAGGAGTCGTCGTCCTGGCTCCACAGCCAGTGCAGGTAGATGGCGCCCCATCCCGGGCCCAGGGCGTCCACCAGGGCGTTGGCCACCGTGCGGGCGTCCACCCAGGGGTAGCGCTGACCGATCCGCGTCGCTTCCTGGCAGATTCTCTCCGGATCGTGGCCCTCGTGGTGCAGGGCGAGGGTGGCTTCACTGAGCCGGGCCTCGAAGAGCCGTCGATCCGTCAGGGGCACGGGCTCAAAGGTGATAGACATCAGACTCCCTCAGGTCAACGATCGCCCCAGGGAGCCGGAGTTGCTCCCACGAGCAGCTCCGCAAATGGTGGAGACATAGTAAGCAACATCACACTCGGGTGGCTATTCGAGGCTTTATCTCATGTGGTATCTACTCTGGCGCTCCTCGGAGCGGCGCGAGCCCCCGCGGCAACGGTGCGGCGAACTCTGACAAATCCACCGGAGTCAGGGGTGGGCGTTGACTGCCACCGACAGCTCTCCGGGCAGCTCATCGAGGTACCTGGAGGTGGTGGTCACCGAAGCGTGACCCAGCAGCTGGGCAACGACCTTCATGTCCCAGCCTTGGGACTGCCGCACCGATAGGTCAGGTCAGGGTGTCACCTATTCGTGCGGCAGTCCCGGACCTCGTGGTGCACCCGGCCGTGGCAGTCTCCGGCGTGGAGCAGTTGAGTGCTGCGACCTTCACGGTCTCCTCGCCACTTCCGGTCGAGGTGATGACGGCGTTGGAGAGTGCACGGATCCCCGCCTCCGGGCCATGATTGCCGACAGTCGCCCCGGGTGCACGTCAGGGGTGGTCACCGGGTGCGGCCAGAGGTGTGGCCGACAGATAAGGGGGTCTTCCATGTCGATGGGCGCCTCGTCCGGTTTCATCCTGCTGTGGGTGCGGGTGGGTCTGTGGATGGTCCTGACGCTGCTGAGCGGATGCACCGACACCGAAGTCCTCGGCCCCGGAGTCCGGGACTCCGGCCGGGCCGATTCCAGCCAGGGCCCGCCCGTGCCTGCTCATGAGCGGGGCAGAGAGTCCACCGGCGGGGACCGATGACAGGCCCCCGGGCGGGGGACGGCATGGTCCCGGCTCACCAGGGCAATCCCCAGGCATGCTCCCCGCTGCCACATTAATCAGGGTGCTTACTAGTAGGCTGTTGCGAGGCGGCCCCGGCGAGTGAGGCCACGCAGACGCCATGGTCTAGGGGAATCGTCGTGGTGTGCCCGCGCCGGTGTTGCCGCTGGCCGGGGCGGGGGTGAGAAGCGGGCGGGGCCCTGGTGCTGTGCCCTCTCCTGAGGGCAGGTGAGGTGGTCTTGTGCTGATCCCGGCGTCGTTGTGCAGTGTTGAGTGGGCCGTGTGGCCCGGGAGGAGATCGATCCATGACTGAGACGACGGAGCCGGGGCGGGAGAACCTGCGGGAGTTCATCGACAAGCTCATTGGTCAGGGCTACACCGTGCCGCACGGCAACGAGGAGGACCCGGAGCTCATCGACCCAGGGGGCTCGGCGGTGGAGACCTGGCGGGAGGACTACCCGCACGAGGAGCTGATGAGCCGCCAGGAGTACGAGCTGGAGAAGTACCAGCTGCAGATCGAGCTGCTGAAGTTCCAGTACTGGGCCCAGGACCACGATCTCAAGCACGTCATCGTGTTCGAGGGCCGGGACGCCGCCGGCAAGGGCGGGACGATCAAACGCTTCACCGAGCACCTGAACCCCCGGGCGGCCCGGGTGGTGGCCCTGACGAAGCCCTCGGACCGGGAGGCCGGGCAGTGGTACTTCCAGCGCTACATCGGCCACCTGCCCACGGCGGGGGAGATCGTGATGTTCGACCGCTCCTGGTACAACCGGGCCAATGTGGAACGCGTGATGGGTTTCTGCACCGAGGCGGAGTATGAGCAGTTCATGGCCCAGGCCCCGGTGTTCGAGAAGATGCTCGTGGACTCCGGCATCCACCTGACCAAGTTCTGGTTCTCCGTGACCCAGCACGAGCAGCGCACCCGGTTCGCGATCCGCCAGATCGACCCCGTGCGCCGGTGGAAGCTCTCGCCCATGGATCTGGCGTCCCTGGACCGGTGGGAGGACTACACGCAAGCCAAGGAGGAGATGTTCCTGCGCACCGACACCGACCACGCCCCCTGGATCACGGTGAAGTCCAACGACAAGAAGCGCGCGAGGCTCAACGCGATGCGGGTATTCTTGACCCAGTTCGACTACGAGGACAAGGACGTCTCGGTGGTCTATCCCCCGGATGCGTCGCTGATCCGGCGCGGTCGGGATGCCGTGGGCGACTGAGCCGACCGGCGGCCGCCGGTGTCGAGCGAGGTGGTCCTAGCGCAGATCGGGCACCGATCCCAGCAGGGAGCTAAGCTGGCTTAGTAGTGGTGGTGGGTTGCCCGGCATGCGCGGTGGCGCACTGCCGCGGCCCAGGTGAGGTGGGGCGGTGCGGCCGATGATGGTGCCCCCGCCTGTGGAATGGGGGGGGGGATGTTCTGATGCGGATACCGCGGATACTGGCCCTGGTGCTGGCCGGTGGGAAGGGCTCCCGGTTGGGTGCTCTGACCGAGAAGAGAGTCAAGCCGGCCCTGCCGGTGGCGGGCACCTATCGGCTCATCGACCTGGCCCTGTCGAATCTGGCGCACTCTCACATCTCCGATGTGTGGGTGGTGCAGCAGTACCTGCCGCACAGTCTCAATGTGCACCTGGCCAATGGGCGGCCCTGGGATCTGGATCGCTCCCACGGCGGGCTGCAGGTGCTGCCCCCCTACGAGGGTGCGGCCGGGGAGGGCTTCGCCGAGGGCAACGCGGACTCGATCTACCGGCAGAAGGAGCTGATCCGCGAGTTCGCCCCGGATCTGGTGCTGGTGCTCAGTGCTGATCACCTCTACACGATCAATTTCCTCGATGTCGTGGACACTCACCTGGAGAAGGGCGCGGACCTGACCATGGTCACCACCGAGGTCGCCGAGGACCCCTCCCGCTACGGTGTGGTGCAGGTCGACGACGACGGGTGGGTGACCGGTTTCGACTACAAGCCCGAGGAGCCGCAGGGCCGGCTGGTGGCCGGGGAGATGTTCCTCTACGACGCCCAGAAACTGCTGGAAGCCCTCGAGGAGCTGCACGCCCAGCACGGGCAGCTGGAGGACTACGGCCACGACCTTGTGCCCTGGTTCGTCGCCCACCGTGCCGTGGCCGAACACCGCCTACACGGGTATTGGATGGACCTTGGCACTCTGCAGTCCTACTGGACCGCGCACATGCAGCTGCTCGACGGTGACGGGGTGATCCTGGATGATCCGGGGTGGCCGATCCTCTCGGCCCAGCCGCAGCGGGTGCCTGCCCGGATCGCCGGCAGCGCGCAGCTGCACACCTCGATGGTCGCCGCCGGCGCGGTCGTGGGCGGGGTGGTGGAGCACTCGGTGCTCGGCCCCGGTGTCGTCGTCGAAGAGGGCGCGACGGTGCGTAACTGCGTGCTGTTGGACGGGGTGCGGGTGGGCCCCGGGGTGAGTCTGCTCAACGTCGTGGCCGATGTGGGTGCGGAGATCTCCGGCGGCAGCCGCCGCGGCTCACCGGCGGGGGTGACGCTGATCGGCGAGGACGGGACGGTGGCCACCACCGAGGACTTCGACCGCTCCGCCGTGCTGCCCGACGGGGTCTGAGACCCCGCCGTGCCCCACCGTTCCCTCTGCTCACGGCAACGCCCGCGGGCCTATGTGCCCGCCCCGGTGCCACCGAGGGAGGCTTCGGAGCGGGCCCTGGAATGGGCCTGTGTTCCTCGTGGTCCTGTCGGCTGGTCCTCGGTCGGGTTGCTGGTGCCGGATCTGGTGACACTGGATCGGGCGCGTCATCTGCGCCAGGCCCAGAGCAAGGGGGCGATCATTGGATCCGCCCAGGAGCCCGGTGACCTGGCGCAGTGGGCGGGGCCGCTGGTCGTGTATTGGCCCACCCTGGCCACCCTGGCCGTGGCCGAGACCCTGGCCGCGACCCGCACCGTCGTGGTGGCGTTGAACAACGACACCTTGCGCCCCTGGGTGGATGCCTTCGACCCCGAGTGTCTGGCCGGGGCTCCGGTGGCCCCCACCCCGGTGGTGCTGCCGGTGCCGCTGGTGCGCCGGGCGATGGTCTACTACACCCACCGCTTCCAGCGGGAGCCGGCCGTACCGGAGCCGGTGTGGCGCATGCTGCTGCACCGCCTGGAGCACCTCTACCACCACGGTGAGCACTTCACCGCCGAGTCCCTGCTCGCCCTGGTCTGGCAGCTGCACTGGCCCCCCGACACCGCCTGGGAGCTCCACCAGTGGGCCACCCGGTCCCTGCCCCAGGCCGATCTGCCCCACCCCGCACCCTGAGCTCAGAACACCGACCTGGCCCACCGCCCCGTCCGGGACCACCGCTCCAGGGGCCGCCGACAGGCGGGGCCCCGGCCGCCGCAGGCCCCGCGGCGCGGCCCGGGCGGTAAACTGAGACGACTGCGGGCCCGGCCGCCACCCCCCCCTCGGACTCCCGCCACGGACGAGCACCGGACTGGTGCACCGGCCACCGACAGCACCCCAGGTGAAGCCGGCAAGCCCGAGCGCACCCCCCTGGTGCGGTGGGTGGGACGGGGCCGCAGCACCATGAACCAGCGTTTGTCCCCCCAGACCTGGACAGCAGCCGACGGCACAACCGTGCACCCTCCCCAGGGGCGCATCCCAGCAGGGGGCCTGTGCGGGCAGAGTGCACGGTGACCCGCCCAGAATACCGGCACCAGCCCGTTAGCCAGTATGCTTACTAATGCGTTCGGGTGTATCGGGCGCGGTACTGGGTAGAGGAGCGCGATGTCGGTGGGACCCTGGGAATCTTTTGCCAATCCGCGGGCCTACACGGCCGCCCCGATGGCCCCCGGTGTCGCGGTGTTCCACGCGGCGGCCTGGATCTTCAGCCACAGCGAGGAGCTGAGCTGGTCGTCGCTGGGGATCGTGGTCCCGGACCGGTCCCTGGTGCCCGAGCTCGAGCAGCTGCGCCGGCTCAAGAGCCGTGGGGTGCGGATGGGCACCATCGCCCAGGCCGAGGACGCCCACCACTTCGACCGGGTGCTGATCGCCTACCGCCCCGATGCGGCCACCCTGGCGAGGGCGGAGGCCATGGCCCAGGTGCGGGTGGTCGTGGCCATCGGCGAGAACTCCGAGCACTTGCGCGAGTGGGTGAACACGCACCGACCGGTGCATCTGGGCGGGGCGGACCTGCTGGCAGCTCCGCTGCTCCCGGCGCCGGGCCCGACCGTGGCCATGGTCGGATGAGTCGCCGCATCAAGGTGGAGGACAGCAAGGAGGAGTGGTCATGACGATGCTGCTCGGAGTGGCCGGGATGCTGCTGGGCGCCGTGCTGCTGGCAGTGGTGGTGCGCCACGACGCCCGTACCGGGGACAGCCCGACCGGGGCGGCAGCCACACTGGCGGTACTGGTGGCCGCGGTGGCGGTGATCGTGCTGTTCAGCACCGGGATCGCCCTGGTGGGGATCACCGGACTGCTGTCCGTGGCGGCAGATTCCTAGAACTGGTCCCGTGAAACAACGGTCCTCTCCAGGTTGTCACCGGTGGCGTGAGGACCGCTGACGTCCTGCACAGGTCATCGCGTTCACCGCAGGGAGATGCTCACGAGGGTGCCCGGCACCAGAGGGGCAAAGCCGAGGGCTGCAGTCAGGGCGAGCACGGCGCAGGAAAATTTCTGCGGTCCCACTGGGTACATGACGATGATGGCCCAATATTCCATGCTGTCCTGGTGGGGATGACCGCAGTCGAATGCCAGCGGGAAGAACATGCCTTGACCAAAGGTATTGAAATACGCGCATGATCAGTAAGGACCAGAAGGATGCCGCTGAGGGCGGCTGGCCCCTTCTCGGCAGAATGTGTATCAGCACAAAACGACTACTCCGAAGGATGAACCATGCACAAAAGGACCACCTTGACCTCCCTAGTCCTCGCTGCAGGCCTCGCTCTCGCGGGGTGCTCCAGTAATCCGACGGCAACCCCCGAAACGCCCAGTGAAACCGCTATGAGCTCCCAGACCCCTTCTGAGTCCCCTTCACCTGAGCGGGTCAACTTGGACGAACCGTTCTACGTGAAGACTCCCGAGGGTTCGGAGATTGTCGTTGACTTCTCGGCTGAGCCCCCTGCCGACATTGAGGAATACCGGATTGCCACAGGCACCGGAGTTGGCACCTACGCAACTGTGGATATCGACAACCGTCAGGGCACCGAATATTCAAGCGTCTACCAAGTGACTCTGTACGATGAAGAAGGCAACTCTTACCCGTTCCAAGATGTTGAGCTGTACCACTTCTCAGAGTGGGGGCCAACCTTCACCGAAGACTATGACTACGTGATGCCTGATGGAACCGTGCTTGATGAAGCTACCGCCAACAAGTTCGAACAGATGGAAGCCGCTCTTTACGAGAAGTACTTTGATGATGGCGCTGACCCGTTAGAACGTTCCCAGTCTTGGATCGCTACTCCTGGCGAACTGCCTGAAGACATCGTCGGTGTCTCCATCGAAGCCAACGGCTCAGGTTCAGGTACTCCGATGGTGCCGCTCTCCGAAAAGAATTCCTACGTCGTTCCCGACGACGGTACAGGCCCTCAGGTGGTCGGTCCTCCGCCCAGCACCTGAGCACTACGAAGACAAGACCCCCGCCCAGGCCCTCGGCTGGGCGGGGATTTTGTCGTAGAAGGGCTCCTGCGAGGAAGCCGGCGGGCAAAGCCCAGCCACGGAGTTCCATGCCGGTCCTCGAAGTGCTGGCGGGAGCGGGAGGCCGATGTGCGGGGTCCCCATCGGCGGGCACACCGGTGACGCTGGGCAGCGGGGTCGAGCGGTGTTTCTCTCGGCTCACGCAAGCCCGCGGTGTGGCTGCCCGGGAAGCCGGGCTGCTGTCGGCTCGGGCTGCTCGACGCGGTCATCAGCTCGTGATGACGTGGAGCGCCTCGATGCGTTCTCAGTGGGAGAGTTTGAGTCCGAGGACCCCGCCGATGATCATCAGCAGGAACACGATTTTGAGCATCGCGACCGGTTCTTCGCCGGTGGCCATCGCGTAGACGACGGTGAGCACGGCACCGATGCCCACCCACACCGCGTAGGCGGTGCCCACGGGCAGGTCCCGCATGGCGTAGGCCAGCCCGGCCATGCTCGCGACCAGCGCCGAGGCGAAGACCAGGGTCGGTCCGAGCCGGCTGAAGCCTTCGGACTTGCCCAGCGCGGTGGCCCACACCGCTTCGAGGATCCCGGAGAGCACCAGAACGAACCATGACATGACAGCCTCCTGCGGGCCGTCTTGTCGCACACCGGGTACAGCACCCCTCGTCCGGGAACCCGGTGTTTCGGGCTCATGTCCAAAATCTCACACCGGGTGATGGGGAGCAATGTCAGACGTATCACCACCCCCGAGCATCGGTTCATGATCGGGGGTGCCGGTGAGCATGGCGCCCTGAGTTTCGCAGGACACCTCTCAGTTGCTGATCAGGGGACTGGTCCACAGCAGGCTGGTTTCCAGGACCTGGGCGGCGAGGAACCGGGCGGCATCCTGCTGGGTGAGAGAGGCCCGCCGGTGAGGGCCCGGGCGCAGGTGCACGTGGCGCACACCGCGGGCGGGCCCAGCACTCAGGACCGGGGTGCGAACGATGGTCCAGCTCAGCCCGGATCCGGTGATCATCTGGAACCGGTCGCGGGTATGGGCGATACCGGCCGGGCGCAGCGTCTGGCGCAGCTGCTGGCGGACGTGGGCGGTCTTGGTGCTGTCACCGGGGACGGGATAGAGGTGGTGCGGGGCCAGACCGACGTAGCGGTGCACCCGGTGGGCCGTCATGGCTGCCACCAGATGCCGGGTGGCAGTCCGGGCGCGGGCGGCCGCGGCCTGTTTGCGGGACACGCTGAGCACGTCCACGACGGCCTCGGTGGTGGCCACGGTGGAGGCCAGCCACGTGGTGTCGGTGATGTCCCCGTAGGCGAGATCCACCGGGTACGGCTGGTGAGCGTCCTGAACCGGCTCACCGTCGAGGACGGCGGTGGGGTGGTGTCCGCGGAACACGAGGTCTTCGACGACCTCTTGTCCCAGGGGTGTTCCAGCACCGAGCACAACGACGCGCACAATGTCCTTTCAGAAGCCCCGGCACCACTCCCGGGGCAGGAGCCGAGATGGGTGAGGACGGGGGTGGGTGGGTGGGCCCTCCTGGGACGGGGGTTTTACGGCCCACCGGCCCCCGTATCGCCGGGTCCTCGGTACTACCGCCGGCCCCGGGTGGGCCGGTGGTGGTTCAGCCCAGCACGCGGGAGGTGAACTCGATCTGCAGCTCGTGCAGCCGGTCGCAGGTGATCGGGTGCCCGCCCTCGGGGTCGGTGAGGTACTCCAGCTCCAGTTGCCGGCAGATCCGGCTGTGCAGGATCTGCAGCTGCTCCAGGGGCAGCCCCAGCAGCTCCTCCGGGAAGGCGTCGTCGGGACCCAACCGCATCAGCCGCTCCAGGGCCGGTGAGGCGGTCACGGTGGCGCCGGGGGCGGGGGCGGCCTCCGCTGCGCCGCTCACCGGGTCACCGCCGACTGCTGGGCGGAACCGGCCCGGGAACCAGGTCCCGGAACACGGTGCAGGGGGTGTCGGGGGCAAGGCGCAGGGGAACTCGATGCAGACGGGGCGGGGAAGCTCGAAGGCATGGAAACGATCTTTCACTGGGCACGATCAAGGGATCGGTCAGCTACTCGACCAGGGGAGAGCTTATCCACCGTCGGCCCCGGTACGCAACGCCCTGTGCGGCCATCAGCCGCCCCCGGGGGTCAGCGGGGCGACCGGGGGTCTCAGGCGGTGCCGCGGGCCGCCCAGGGTGCTTCAGAGGTGTTGAAGTGGGTGGTGGGGGCCTGTCCGGTGGTGGAGGTGACGAGTTCGACGGCGAGGTCACGCACCTTGAGATTACGCCGGGCCGCGGCGGCGGCCAGCAGATCGAAAGCCTCCTGCTGGGTGCAGTGCTGCTGGCCGATGAGGATGCCCACGGCCACGTCGATGGCGGTCCGGGAGGACATCGCCGCGGCCAGGTCCGTTTCGGTGTCCTGGTGCTTCGCCAGGCGCAGGGCCAGGCGAAGAGCGGTGGAGGCGGCCACGACCTCCTGGGTGATCGCCGCGATCGCGTCCTCGTCGAAGGCGTCACGGGTGCCGGCGTAGACGTTCAGCGCGGCCTTGTCGGGGCCAGGCAGATCGAAGGGGGCCGCCACCGCGGCATGGACCCCCTGGGCGGCGGCGGCCTGCCCGTACTCCGGCCACGGCCCCTGGGCCAGGTCCGGGGCGTGGACGATCAGCTGCTGGCGGGCGGCGGTCAGGCACGGCCCGTCGCCGTAGTCGTACTGGATCTCGTCCAGCACCAAGGCCCGGGCGTTGGAGCTGGCGACCGTGCCCACCCGCCCGTCGCGCAACAGCGTCACCGCGCACCACACCGAGGTGTGCTCACCGGTGAGGTGCGCGGCCATCACCTGGGTGAACTCCTCCAGGAACTCCCGCAGATCCTGGCTCTCGGCCAGGACCTCGTGCAGGCGCAACCGGGTGGAGACCGACGGGAACGACGGGATCGGACGATGGGCCACTGAGGAGGAGTCGTCGGTCACGGGATACACCTTTCGGCAGGGGCCGGCGCGGGCGCCGGGAATGCAGGACGGAGGAAGATCAGGGTAGAGCAGGCGGAGCCTGCCCCACTCGAAGACCGCGAG
Source organism: Kocuria sp. CCUG 69068 (assembly GCF_020833785.1). Lineage (NCBI taxonomy): Bacteria > Bacillati > Actinomycetota > Actinomycetes > Micrococcales > Micrococcaceae > Kocuria > Kocuria sp. CCUG 69068. The sequence goes on along the minus strand of NZ_PDDL01000014.1, from coordinate 9,523 downwards.
TGGGAGTAGGCCCTCGGGGGGGTCAGCCCCGGTGCGGCGGCGGTGCTGGGTGGGCCCGGATGTCGGTCTCGGTCAGATCGAGCATGATCCGCATGCCGGTCCCCAGCTCCTGGATCCACACCACCCCGATCTGCGGGGCGATCTCCTCGAGCACCCCGCGGTGCCGGAGCATGCCACCCATCCACGCCTCGATCACTTCCCCTGCCCGGACCTGGGCCGGCCAGAGCGCAGCATCGTCCTTCGCGCCCGATTGCGGTGCTGGTGCTCGCCGGCCGGCCGGCTGGCTGAGCGCCACCGGGTGAACACGATCGGGGAGCGGCGCGGATGCAGGGGGGACCGGGGTGGGCATATCGGCGGGATCCTTTGGCCAGAGCAGACAGAGCAGGACAACATCGCCCACCGGGATGATCAGCAGCTTGACGGCGGGACCACACCGTGGAGCCGTTGCCCAGGCCACCTGTGCTGCTTGCTAAGCAGTAGTCGGGCCGGTGTGGAGAGGAACGCCCCCGCACCGTCATGGGAGGCAGTACGGAGGCGACAGTCATGCCGGTGAGCGGCGGCATGATCCCCCCGGGGGGACCCAGCCACCGCATGTAGCCCGCCCACCCCGTACACCCATCGCGAGGATGGGCGGTCGTCCGATTCTACCAATAGCAAGCATGCTTGTCACCGTGACGGGAGTGCGGCTCTCCTGCCGTCGGGCCGTGTTGCCCCGGCAGGCGAAAGGCGAATGCCGTAGCACCTTAGGGGCGGTCGATGGCGCGGCACCACCGGCCAACCCCTTGAATCAATGGGTGAAGCATGCTTCACTTGTCGGTACAGGGAGGGGAGTATCCCACCAGCGTTCCGTCGTCACTACGACCCCGTGCGGGTCCGGCGGACGGGCCCGCAGCCGGGGCCGGGAGAGACCTCCGATCGGATCGATCGGAAGGTTTCGTCATGGATGTCCCGTTCTGGATCTGGGCCGCGGTATTGGGCTTCATCGTGGTGATGCTGGCGGTGGACCTGTTCGCCCACCGCCGCGCCCACGTGATCGGAGTGCGCGAGGCGGCGGTGTGGTCGGGGGTGTGGGTGGCCTTCGGCGTGGCCTTCGGCGTCATCGTCTGGCAGGTGTGGGGGCCGGAGTTCGGTCAGCAGTACTTCGCCGGCTACCTGATCGAGAAGTCCCTGGCGGTGGACAACGTCTTCGTCTGGGCGATCATCTTCAGCTACTTCGCCGTCCCCCGGGAGTTCCAGCACCGGGTGCTGTTCCTGGGGGTGCTCGGCGCCCTGGTGTTCCGCGGGATCTTCATCGCCGCCGGGGCCGTGCTGATCCAGAACTTCTCCTGGATCCTCTACGTCTTCGCCGCGTTCCTGCTCTACACCGGCTACCGGATGATCCGCCAGCGCAACGAGCACCTGAACCCCGAGCAGTCGATGGTGCTGCGCGGCTTCCGCCGCTTCGTACCGATGACCGAGGCCTACCACGGGCAGAAGCTGCTGGTCCGGAAGAACGGGGTGCTGCTGGCCACCCCGCTGCTGGCGGTGCTGGTGCTGATCGAGGCCACCGACGTCGTCTTCGCCGTCGACTCCATCCCGGCGATCTTCGCCGTCACCGACGAGGTGTTCCTGGTCTTCACCGCCAACGCCTTCGCGATCCTGGGACTGCGGGCCATGTACTTCCTGCTGGCCGATCTGATCCACCGCTTCGTGTACCTGAAGATCGGCCTGGCTCTGGTGCTGATCTGGGTCGGGATCAAGATGCTGCTGAAGATCGACGTGTTCTACATCCCGACCGGCATCTCCCTGGCCGTGGTCGCCACGATCATCGCCGTGTCCGTCGTCGCCAGCCTGCGCGCCACCCGCGGACAGGGCCGCCAGGCGCTGCCGGTCCCGGCCGAGCCCCCGTTCCGGGTTGCCACCGCGGCCGAGGACGCAGCCCTGGAACCGGTGTGGGGTCACCGCGGGTCCTCCACCCCCTCTGATCCGCCCGCCACCCGATAACCACATCTACACCTGAGGAGATGAGCAGCCATGGGACTCAAGGACATGATCGCCAAGGCCCGTACCAACGCCACCGGGGCGCTGACCCGGAACCGCCAGAAAATCGACCAGGGCGTGAACAAAATCGGTGAGGTCGCCAACACCAGGACCGGCGGACGCCATGAGGCCCGCATTCGCAAGGGCACCGAGCAAGCACGCGCCGGACTGGACAAAAGCGACCCCGACCGGCCTGGTCCTCATCGGTCCGACCCCCACGGACCGGATCCCGACGGGCCGATTCCGGCCGCTCCGAGCCCCCGGTGACACACCAGCGCCCCCGGGCCCAGGGCACCACCGACGACCACGACTCACGATTCCCCGACCGGGAAAGGGCACTGACAAGGACCGCTGCCCCCACCGCCTCCGGCCGACCCGTGGCCGCAGTGATCACCGACGGACCCGAGGCAGTGGCGGTGGCCCGCTGCGCGGTACGGATCGCCCTCGAGCAGAACCGGCCCATGCTGCTGCTGGTGCCGACACTGCGCTCGGCCTTTGGTGCAGATTCCGTTGTCGCGACCCGAGTCCAGCAGGCGGGTCTGCAGGCGGCTCGAGCCGTGGCGGCCCGCATCCGCCCCACCCTGGATGCCGCCGGAGTCAGTGCACCAGTGGTGGTGGTGTGGCACCGGGCCTGTCCTTTCCGCCGCGCCAGACAGGTCCGGGCCATTGCCCTCGCCCATACCGCTGGCCGGATCGGGGCGGGTGTGGTCGTCACCCCGGCGGAGCTGCCGGTGCCCACGGTGACGTACGGGGCCGCGGTGCTGCTCGTCACCACCGGCGCACCGATCGCTGTGCGCCGCCCGGCGCGTTCGCGCCGACTGGCCCAGCTGTGACGGACCCCGGCTCGGTCACAGCACCCCAGGTCATCAAGAACAGGGGGACCACCAGTATGGGTGCAGTGGCTTCCACCGGGCCGGGGCGATCACCCGGTCCGTCCCCAGCGCCGGTCGCACCGCTCCGGGAGGCACCGGAGGTCTGCGACCACAGTCGCTGGAAGTGGGGCCAGCCCCTCAGAGGGTCGACCAGCGCGAGCTCGGCCGCGATGTGGCGTGGCGTCGCCGGCCGCGCGGGGGCGGCAGTGGCCGTCCTGGTGTGTGCCACCGGGTGCTGGGCCACCAATCCGGCCGTCACCACCATGGACGATTCACCACCCAATGGAATGCAGGCGCAACTGGGGGAGGTCGAGCTGCACAGCGTCGTGATCGTGGCTGCTGCCGCCGATCAACAAGGCCGTGTGCTCGGCACCCTGGTGAACAACGGCCCGCTAGAGGTGACCCTGCGCATCGCCGCTGACGGTGCCACCACCAGGGTGCGGATCCCTGCCCAGGGTTTGGTGCAGCTCGAGAACATCACCCCGGTGCTGTTGGAACGGGCCGGAGCCGACCCCGGGCTAATGGCCCACACCGAGTTCACCACAGCAGATGAATCCCGGATCATCGCCGTGCCCGTCTTCGACGCGACGCTGGACCACTACGCCCCATTCCTCCCGCACGCGGGGCCTGCCACCGGCACCGCCCCTCCCCACCCCGGACAGATGAGCACGCGGGAGGACAAGCTGTGATCAAACCCCACCACGAACAGGTAGAACCCACTGCAAAGGCCCAGGACGAGCTCCCGTCACACCCAACGAAGGACGCATCGTGAATACCCCGGCACCCCACCCCCAGCACCGGCGACGGCGCCCCTGGGCGCTGCTGACCGTATCGGCCGGCTTCCTCTTGGCTGTCACGGTCGTCATCGCCATCGGCGTCGTCTCCCTGTACCTCACCCCGGTGCTGCAGTAGGGCTATCCCCTGTGCTGTTGCGGCCAGGATCGACGCGAGGCCTCCGCAGCCTCTTCCGCCCAGCACTGGGCCCGTGCTCAGGGAAGCCGGCCGCACAGTCCACCGCGGGTCCTCACGGGAAGGCAGAATCACGGCCATGAACCCCGGCACTTCCGAACCCGACCGCGTTCCGCCGCCCTCGAGCGAAGATCCCGAAGCACCCGGCCCAGAGGTCGTTGCCCGTCCGGCCTGGACGCTGCTGACCAACCACGGCCACGTGCTGCTGGCCGTGACCCAGTCCCAGGACGCCCGGGTCGCCGAGATCGCCGCCCAAGTGGGCATCACCACCCGGGCCACCCTGACCATCCTCAAAGACCTCGAAGACGCCGGCTACCTCACCCGGCACCGGGTGGGCCGGCGCAGCCATTACACCGTCAACACCCACCAGCACTTCCGCCACCCCGCCACCGCCAGCCACGAAGTGGGCGAGCTGCTGGCCATCTTCGTCCCCGACTCCGCCCCCGGGCCAGCCCAAATCCCCTGAACGACCCGCAGAGCACCACGAGCCCCTCCGCACCACGTCCGGACCCGGCGTGGCCTGCGTCTGCCTATCCTGTGCCCGGCCTGCGCCCACAGCGTTCTGACGGCAGCGTCACTGCGCCCATGGCCCGCAGCCCACGCCTACGCCCGTGCCCTCGGTCACCCGGTTGTCCGGTCGCCGCGGGCGGTCGTCACCGCCGGGGATCGGCCGTGGCCACGAATGGGGCTTGTCGACAATAGAGCCCTTGCTCGAGGACGTCGGTGAGGAAGACCGCCAGGTCACCCCGCCGCATGACCGTGGAGCGGGTGGACACGGACGCATCGTGATCAACCCTGCCGGTGGCGGGCCCATCGACCAGCCGGGGTGGACGCACCAGCGTCCAGTCAGCCTCCGTGTCCTGCCACACGGCCAGCTCCGCGGTCTTGTCGGCGACCAGGGACCGGGCGAACACACCCATGCCGGCGGAGATCACCCGGTCCCGGGCCCGTTTGCGGTCGCCGGCGGTGTTGACCCCGGCACCGCTGATGCCGATGTAGCGGCGCACACCGGCTGCGCGCATGGCCGGCACCAGCTGCGCTGCGGTCTGCCGGTGCAACTGGTGGTCTTTTCCTTTGGGGCCCAGGGCGGAGACCACCGCCTCGGCCCCGGCCAGTGCGGCGACCAGGGCCTGCCGATCGCGGCTGTCGCCGATCACCAGGTGGGTGCCCTCCGGGGCCCCGTAGGGGTCACGGACCACCACGGTGACTTCGTGGCCGCGGCGGAGCAGTTCGGCCACCAGCAGCCGCCCGGTCCTGCCGGTGGCGCCGAGCACGGTGACGATCATGGCATCCCGCCTTTCCCCGGTGGGGCCTCCTGGGGGAGCCGGGGCTCCCACACGGCGCGCTCCCGTGCCGCGAACTGGACCAGCGTGGTGGGCGCCCGCCCGGTGACGGTGCGGACGTCGTCGGTGAGGCCGGCGGCCACGCCCAGGCGGGCCGTGGCGTGGATGAGCGTGGTCACCGCCGTGATCGCCGGGTCGAAGCCCAAGACGGTGCGGGCATGCCGGGCGTAGCCGGGGATGCTGGGGCGCCGGTAGGTGATGGTGCGCCCCAGGGCCTGGCTGAGCACCGTGGCGACCTCCTCGTAGCCGAGGGCTTCTTCGCTGGTGGGTGTCCAGATCCGGCTGGTGTGGCGCAACGGGTCGAGCAGGGCGGCCGCGGCGACCGCGGCCACGTCATGGGCGTCCACGAACGCGATGCGCCCTTTGCCGGCGGGCACCACGATCTGATTTCGGTCGCGGATGTCGGCGGCCAAGACGGTGGTGAGGTTCTGGTCGAAGTAGGCCGGTCGCAGGAACGTCCAGGACATCCCGGATTGGGCCAGCCACCGCTCGAGCCGGGCGTGCGGCAGCACCGGCACCTGCCACGCACCCTGCACGGAGAGCAGCACCACCCGTCGCACCCCGTAGGACCGCGCTGCCTCCAGGGCCGGCACCATGGCGTGGCGCACATCGGTGATCTGCGGGGGACGCACCACGAACATCGAGCGCACCCCGGAGAATGCGGGTTTCCAGGTGGTCGGATCGGTGAAGTCGAAAGACATCCCGCCTGGATCCGAGTTGTTCCGGGAGGCCGGGCGGACCTCGACCCCCGCACCGCGCAGCGCCCGGACCAGCGGCGCCCCGACGTTGCCGGTGGCCCCGGTGATCAGCATCGGCGAACCCATATGTGTACAGTACACATGTGGATGCTGATCTGTCTGTACTCGATGACGCCCTGATCCGCCTACGCCGGCTGTGGAGCGCCTCGCGCACCCGTTTCGTCGACGACGGTGCCACCGCGGTGGAGATGTCCAGTCTGCTGGTGATCGAGGCCTGCGCCCGCGGCGCAGCACAAGAGTGCGAAGTGACCGTGGGCGATGTCGCCCATCTGGCCGATGTCACCGCCTCGACCGCCAGCCGGCTGGTGGACCGGGCCGAAGCGGCCGGGTTGCTACACCGACGCCGATCAGCACTCAGCGCCCGGCGCACCGCCTTGGAGCTGACCCCGGCCGGGGCCGCGCTACGGGAACGCGCCGTGGCCGCGCGCACCCGATGGCTCGCCGACCAGGTGCGCGACTGGGACCCAGTCGAGGTGGAATGCCTGGGGATGCTGCTGTCGCGCTTCGCCGACGGCCTGGTCAGCCCACCCGACCCCGGGGGGCACTGAGCGGCCCGCACGCCGTGGACTCGTGCACCCTCCCGGACCCGGCGTGCGGCGCCGGGATGTCCCGCCCAGCCTGTACCCCCGCCTCGGTCGGCCAGGAGCACCACGCTCAGGGCTTCATGGGGACCAGGGTGTTGCACCTGGTCAGCGCAGTGTTGTCCACAACATGAGACGCCAATTCGGAGCCGAGGGTTACTGGGCGGTTGGGTTGGTGGTGGTGCGGCCGGTCGAGCCGGGGGGCTCGGCACGGAGTCGGAGGGCGCCTCCGGGGGGAAGCGCCCGACGTCCAGTCCGACCACGGCCGCCCTGCGCTGCGGCGCAGCAGAGACGCCCCGCTGCAGGACAGAGCGGGGCGTCTTTGCCCTGACCGGGCAGTTCATGTGGATGAATGCGCCGTCGACGCCGTGGATTACCCTCTGGTATTTTTCCCGTTGGATCGGCGTGCACGCCGATCCGGCAACCCCGTGGCTGCTCCCTGGCGGCCGGGGTTGCCTTCTGCGTTCCGGCGCAGCGAAGCGCCCCGCCCTCTCCCGGGCAGGGGCGCTTCGTCACCCCGGGGAGGATGCGGGGTCAACCATCTTCCGGGGCAGACATGGGGCCACTGGGTCGCACCGTGGTCCGCCTTCGGTCGAACCTGGTTGTTTTCTATCCCGGGGACGGTGGTGGTCGATCGCCGATGTCCATCTGCTGAGGATGTTGCCGCCTCCGCCTCCCGCCCCACATCCTGGGCGCGGTGAGCATGATCGAGGACCAGCTCGCCGCGGAACAGGGGTTCGCCTTCTGCCGGCTCAGCCGAGAGCGTGTCGGGGCAGGTCCGTCTGGTGGCGGTGGTCAGCCGGTCTGGGTGACGGTGGCCTCGGTGAGGATGCGTTCTTCCTCACGGTCGATGTAGTGGGTGGCGGTCTCCTCGTCGGTGACCGCCAATAGGGCCTCGTGGTCGTCGATGGTGAAAACGTCTCGGCTTTCCACGGTGCCGGTGACTTCGTCCTTCTCCCCGACGGTGAGGTCTTCGGGGAATTGCTGGGCCATGACGATGGTGTCTTCCGCGCCGATGGCGATGACCTCGGGCACGAGCACCTCTTGTACCTCATTGGTCAAGGTCATGGTCTCGCCCACCAGTTCCTCGGCGGGAACCTCGGACTGGTCCAACTGGGTCAGCCGGGTCTCATCGGTGCAACCGGTGGTGGTCGCGCTGGGCCTGGTCTACTACGCGGCCGTGCCCGGCGCGCGGGCCCGGCGGGCAGCGGGGTGAACCGCGTCCGGCACGACGACGGGGCCCCCGTCACCACAGCGGTGACGGGGGCCCCGGAGTCGATCGGGTGCGATCAGTTGCGGTCGCGGCGATCGTCGTCGGTCAGGCCGGTGCCGCGCTCGGTGTCGGTCTCGACCTCGACCTGCTCCTTGCGGACCTCGGCGTCGACGCGCTCGGTGTCGCGGACGGTGTCCTTCTCGAGCTCGATCTTCTCGACGCCCACGGTCTCCTTGGCCACCACGGCACGCTCCTCATGGAGGGTGACCTCCACGGTGTCCTCGCCGATGGTGCCGCCGGTGACCTCGGTGCCGTCGAGGGGAATGCGCTCGACCCGGACCTCCTCGCGCTGGACGGGGACGTCAACGGTCTCGTGCTCGGTCACGACGTACTTGCGCAGACGGGCGCGGCCGGTCTCCTGACGCTCCTTGCCCACGCGCAGGCGCTCCTCATGACGGATGACCTCGTTGTCGTCGAGATCAGCGCGAGCGGCGGTGTCGTGACGGTCCGCGGTGTCGTCGGTGTACCGGTCATTGCGGGTGTACCCGGCGGTCCCAGCCGCCGGAACGGCGTTGTGATCGGTTTCCGTGGCGTGTCGGTCGTCACGGCCCCCGGTGCCGGAGTAGTTCATCTTGTAGTAACGGTAGATCTCCTCCTCCTCGGCCGGGGAGAGGTGCTGATCCGCGTCCACGTTCGGGGCATCCTTGACGACGTCCTTGGTGTAGGGAAGGACCAGGCGGTCGCCGTCCTGCCGGGCGCCGTCGGCGGGGACGAAGCTCTCCTTGGTGCCGAACAGACCGGTGTTGACGGTCACGAAGGTGACCTCTTCGGTGGTGTCGTCCAGGAAGACCTGCTCGACCTTGCCGATCTTGTCGCCGTCCGACCCGTAGGCGGTGGCGGAGAGAAGGGCATTGACGTCGTAGGTGGCCATGAAATCTCCTTTGGGTAATTCGCGTGGCACGAACTCACGGGCGGAAGCCCGGCGCAGACGGTATCCGCCGGTGGGCGGGGTGATGCATTCGGCTGCTGCCTCTCACCCTACTGATAATCAGCCTGCTGATCAATGGTCTCACCAAAAGTTGAAGCTCTGTGTGGCCCGGGATGACCCATGCGGTCTCTCGCCGCCGCGGCCGAGACAGGGTGGTGTCATTGAGGTCGTCTCACAGGATTGATACCCACGGGGAACGCCTCCGCACCGTCATGGCTGGCGGCGCGGAGGCGACAACCTCACCGCGGAGCAACGGCAGGCTCCCGGGGTGCCGGCACCGTCGTACCCGACCGTGCGATCACCCCGTACGCCGACCACTGCGGCCAGCGTAAGTATGAAGCTTACTGATAGAAAGCATGCTTGTTACTATGTTGGCGGTTCCGTGCCCGGGATTCCTTCAGGCGGGCTGCGTCCTGTATCCGGGATGCGATCACTGCCTCAGGGCCGCCCGAACAACTCCTGATCGGACCGGCGACGGCGCGGACGCAGGCGCGTTGTCGCCCTTTATGTGCGACCGGATGCCGGCCATTGCACGTGGGGACGGAGCTGCAGATGGGGTTGATCTCTGCCCGGGGAGTGCTTGTCACGTGGAGTCTCCGGGTCAGGATGGCCAGCATGCCTAAGTAAGTGTTGGGAAAGGGCTCATTCGGTGGTTGCTAGCGGACATGCCAATCTCCCTGTAGGCGGACACGTATCTCCCTGCTGACGGACAGCTGATCTCCCTGTCCTGGGCCATGGGATCGGGCTCGTGTCGGTCCCCATGCAGACGTCCCTCCGGGG